>JAZRQR010000147.1:0-9868 GCA_045650025.1 Eubacteriales bacterium | reverse complement strand
AAGGATCACGTATCGCGGCAGCTCAAGGTTGCGCCCGAGCACTGCTCCGCGCCCGTGCTGCGTGCCATGGGCAAGCCCGATTTTACGGTTTACGAGCAGTTCCGTGACCGCTATTTCGACCTGTGCGCGGCGGCAGGCAAGGAGCAATATCTGGTGCCCTACCTGATGTCCAGCCATCCCGGCTCGACCTTGCATGACGCCGTGGAGCTGGCTCTGTGCCTCAAGCGCCACCACTATGCCCCCGAGCAGGTACAGGACTATTACCCCACGCCCGGCACGGCATCCACCGTCATGTACTACACGGGTATTAACCCCTTAGACGGCAAGAGCGTTTACGTGGCAACCGATTACCACGAAAAGCAGCTGCAGCGCGCCCTGCTGCAATACAATCGCCCCGAGAACGCATCCATGGTGCGCGAGGCGCTGCAAAAGGCAGGCAGAGAGGATCTGATCGGCTACGGCGCAGAGTGCCTGGTGCGCCCCGCAGGCGGCGCAAGCCAGAGCCGCACGGCAAAGCCGCAGACCGCCAAGGGCGGCACCAGACCGGCGCAAAGCCGAGGCGGGAAGCCGCAAGGCAAGGCGCAGAGCAAGCCCGCAGGAAAAGCCGGCGCAAAGCCGACTGCCAAGGCAGCTCCCGCAGCCAAGCCCGAAAAGAAAAAGCCCTCCTATAAGGAAGGCTGGGCAAAGCCCAAGAAAAAGAAATAACAAAACACACGGCTCGGCAAAATGCCGAGCCGTACTTATTTGTTGCCGCGCAAGCCATGATACCGGGGACTGTCCCCGGTATCACGGTTCGTGCTTTTGCTTGCTCCTCATCCATACTGGATCATCACGTCGTACAAGGTATATCTGACCGGCGAATCCCCTCGGTTACTGTAAACCAGCGTGCCGTTTTGATCGGTAATCTCAATATAGCACTCGCCATTCTCGCCGTACTCGGCAAACATGGTGTGCCCCGTAACCAGGCTACCCTGCACCGGCGCAATGCTGTCCGCACTCTGTCCGTACACGTACACGGTCAGCGTTCGCGGCTTGACCGTCAGCTTGGCGCTCTTGAGCGTCAGCTTGCAAAGATCGGTCACGTCCGTGCCGTATGCATCATAGACGCGCACGCTCTCAAATTCCACGTTCTTGGTGCCCGTGACCGTCAAGCCTTCGCCAAACGTTACCTCAACGTAATAGCCCTCGGGCAATCCCTGCACCCAAACGTCCTCGCAATTCTTCTCGGTGCCGTCATACGTGTAGGTCATTTCGTAGGCGTTGACCGTCACCTCCAGATTCACCTCCAGCGTGCCGTAGTGGTACTCAATGGTCAGCTCCTGACCAAGTTCGTTATACGCGCGTGCGGTGAACAGATTTTGGCTGCTGCCGATCACGGTCTGCGAGCCGATCCAGGTCACGTCCAGATAGAATCCCTCGGGCAGCTCGTAATCCTCCAGCTTATGCGCCGTCAGAGGCGTGCCGTCATACTTCTTGGATGCACTTGCCGAGGTCAGCGTGATGACCCAATCCGCCGCCTTTTCCAGCACGGTCAGCGTGCCGAACTGATACGTAATATCAAATGCACCGGTGGCAATGTCGCCTGTCGGATCGTAAATGACGACCGAGAAGCTGTTCTCGCTCACGCCGGGCATCGTTTGCTCGCCCGTAAAGAGAACCTCCAGCTCATACCCCTCGGGCAGAGTGTAGGGTGCGAGCGCATGGCGCGTCAGCGTCTCGCCGCTATAAATTGCCACGGCATCCAACGAGGTCAGCACAAGCTCGATCTGCGACCAGACCTCCAGCGTGCCATAGGTGCGGCTGATGCTGCAATATGCGGTGACGTCATTGCCCTGCGCATCGTACACCACCACGTCAAAGGTATTCTTGCTCTTGCCTACCTCGGTCTGCGAGCCGGTATAGATCACGTCCACCGTGTACCCATCGGGCAACGTGCTGCTCTGTAGCGCATGCATAGTCAGCGGCGTGCCGTTATAATGGCGCGATGCGCTTGCCGAGGTCAGCTTGACGTAAATTTTCTGAATGCTGACTGCGCAGGTATTGGCACTTACGGTATAGTTTGCTGTCACGTCGTTGCCCATGGCATCAAACACCGCCCAGCTTGTAAACTCAATGGTATATGCGCCCGGCTCGGCAGGCGTGTCGGTTGCGCTATATTCCACGCGGTGCCCTGCGGCAAGTCCCGTGGGGCGATAGCCCGCCTGCTCGGCATCCACGCCGCTGCCGTCATACTCCTTGGTAAACTGCGCGGGCAGATACAGATTCAGCTCTGCGGGCTTGACGGTAACGTGCAGCGCAGCCGCCTCCACCGTCATATAGTAGCAATGCGTAACGTCTCGTCCGCGTACGTCATATACGCGCGCGCCGTCCAGCACCGCCTCATGCTTGACGCCGATCTCGGGCGATTCCACCACCACAGGCAAGGTGATGCGCTGACCGACGACCAAGCCCTCGATCTGCAGCTGTGCTTGCGGGATGGTCAGCTTGAGCGTACCGTTGTAGGTCACTTCCACCTGACCGACCTCTACGTACATGGGTCTGTGCGTCACGCGCAGCATACCCAGCATGCCCTCTTCATAGGGGAAGGTGTAATTCTTGCTGACGTCTCGTCCGTGCTCGTCCAGCACGATCAGCAAAAGGGCGTTTTCCAGCTCGCCGACCAGCTCCAGCGTGGCGGGCTTGACACCGCCCACCGTGTGTCCGGGCAGCAGCTCGCCGTGCATGACGTATTCGATATTGGAAAGCGCCGATCCGTCATAGACCTTTTCGGCGTCAAACGATTGCAGCGGCAGCGGGTAGGGATTGGTGATCTGTAACACGCCCGCGTCCACGCGCACGTTGTACATATCCGTAACGTCCTTGCCGTTCTCATCCGTTATGCGGTAGAAGGAAAGCGTATTCTTCCACTTGCCCACGTCACTCACACCGTCCGCGTACTGATACTGCACCTCCAGGCTGTGCCCTGCGAGCATCTTGCCTGCGGTCACCTTGCTGTAGGCGGCGGCGATGGGCTGTCCATCGTACGTATCCTTGGTTGCGCTGCCCGTGGAGACCGTGATCTCGATCTGCTTGACGCGCAGCATACCGTACTGGAAGGAAATTTCATAATAATGCGACACGTCCTTGCCTGCGGCATTGACCACGTGCACGCTTTCCAGCGTGTTTGTGACCGAGCCGATCTGATGCAAGCCATCCGTGTGCGTAAAGACGGCGCGGATCGAATGTCCCTCGATCAATCCCGATCCGTCCACGCGCACCTCATCGCTGAAGGCGGGCGCATCCTCGTACGCCACGGTAGACGAGCCCGTGATCACGGTAATACGGCGCTGGACAATCTCGATCTGTCCGTCCGTCACCGTAGTCACGTAATTGTGGGTCACATCCTTGCCGCGTGCGTCCACGATCTTCCAGCCGTGCACCTGCATGGGATGCACGCCCAGCTCCACGCCGTCCGAAACGACGCCCAGCTCGACCGTTTGCCCCTTGGCAAGCCCCTGGGCAGAGGCGGTGGCATCACACGTGCCGTTATAGCGCGTACCGGAATATTCGCCCTGCACCAAGGGCGCTTCGATATACAGGTAAGCGGGCTCAATGGAATATCTGCCCGGGTTGAGCGTGATGCGATAATTTGCCGTTACGTCCTGCCCCGTTGCGCTGTACACCTTGGGGGTGACGCAATCGTTTTTGTGCTCGCCCACGTCGGTGTTATAATTGCTCTGCACCGCTCCGCCCAGCACGTGCCCTGCGATCAGCTTGCCCGAAACCAGCGTCATTTGCGTGGCGTTCTCCATGGGCTGTCCGTCATACACCTTGCTGCCGCCGGACGACTTGACCGAAATAGAGATCGGCGTGACGGTCAGCTTACCCGGAACGGTGGCAATATCAAAGTTCGCGGTGACGTTATTGCCCGCGGCATCCCAGACCTGCACGTTCTGGATCTGCAAGCTGCCCGATCCGGCGTTGGTCTGGCTGCCCGAGAGCGTATAGGTGGCGTGATACCCCTTAGCCCCCCAGGTCTCCTTGACCTGTGAGAGCGAAAAGCTTTCTGCCGAGAGGGGCGTGCCGTCGTACGGCTTTTCACCGCTCGGCGCCTCCAGCTTAAGCGTTACACCGCCGATCTGGATGGTGTTTCCGCTGAAGGTAAACTCATAGTTGTGCGTTCTGTCCGCTCCGCTGCCGTCATTCAGCACGACACGGAGATATTCGGTAGGCAGGGTGTAGGTATACGAGCCGATCGAAACCGCCTCTGCCACGGGAAGGCCCGACATGGAGTAGCGCAGCGCCTGCATCGCGCCATCCATCAGCACGATCTTGTGTCCCTTGCCCTCAAAGCGAGAGAGCGCGGAATCCTTCAGATCGGGCGCTGACGGCACGGCTGCCTCGCCGTCATATTTTTTGGTAATGGGATCAAACTTGATGGTGACCGTGCGCTTGGTGACGGTCAGCGTGCCCGAATTGCCAAGCTGGCTTGCATACCACGAGGTGGCATCCACCGCCTGGCTGGCAAATCCTTCCTTATGCATAATGCGGTACTCCACGGTATACGTGCTGCTGCCCGCATCGGTTTGCGAGCCGTGCGTATTCACGATCTCAATATAGTCGTCCTCAAACAGCGTGCCCGCTACCACGCTGACCAGCTTGTCAGCATCAAAATCCGCGGGGCGCAGCGGACTTGCATCATACGTTTTGCTCAGATCCTGCAAGGCAAACGTGACGTGCGCACCCTTGCCCACGCTCAGCGTGCCGTACGTGACGTGCAGCTCGTAATTCTCGGTCACCTTTTTGCCGCCCGCATCCACAATTTCGTATTCCACGCGGTTCTCGCAGCTGCCCGGCACCTTTTGCGTGGCTGCCTTTTTGACCTCTACGCGATGCCCGGACGCAAAGCTGCCGCTTTGCACCTTGTACGATGCCCAGCTCTGCTCTTGACCGTTATAGATCAGCCCGTGGCTATCCTCGGTGCGCAGATGCAGCACGCGCGGCTTTACGGTCAGCGAGCCGTATTGATAGGTAATATCGTAATTCTTAGTCACGTCCCGTCCGCTCTCCAGCACGCGGAACAGCACCTTATTGTCCTGCGCGCGCTTGGTCACGTTCAGAATTCCCGTTTTTTCGTTGTGTACGAACTCCAGGTACTGCCCGCTTACCAGGCTGCCGCTTGCAATGCTGTACTGGTTGGTATACTGCGTCTGTCCGTTGTATTCCAGCGTCACGTCGGGGGTGGTCACCGTAATGGGTCGCTTTTCGATCACAACCTTACAAAGCTTGAGACTGATGCGATAGTACGCGCTGCGATCCTGTCCTGCGTTGTTTTGCACCGAAATGCCCACGCTGTTTTCGTGCTTGCCCACGTCCGCAGGGTTTCCGTAGGGCGTGATCAGGATCCGGTCGCCTCCAATCAGCGCGCCCTTGGTTACGTGATAGCGATCGGTACCCGTGCTCTTGCCGTCATACACCTTGGTAATGTTGACCGGCTTTCCGTTTTTGAGCTCCTCGGACACCACGACCGTAATTTTAACGGGTGAGACGTCGATCGTGCCCTGCATGGCGCTGAGCACGTAGCCTGCCGTCACGTCGCGTCCGCTTCTGTCACGAATGACCACAGAGCCTGCATCCAGATGGCAGATCGCGCCGCCGCGACCGTCATAGGTAAAATAGGTCAGCGCAGCCGTTTCGATCCTGTGCCCCTTGGCAAGGCTGTTCTTGGAGATCTGCCAATGCTCGCCGAATACGGGATCCTCCCCGTACGCAACGTCCTTGCCCGAGGTATTCTCGGGGCGCAGGGTCACCTCGCGGCGGAGCAGCTGCACCGATCCCGCCTCGCTATAGATCTTTTTGCCAAACAAGCCCTTGGTAATGACCGCGCGCACCCGGTAAATGCCCGGGGTGGTGGGCTGGTCGGGCGTCCAGCTTTCGCTGCCGATGGTGGCATATTCACACGCATACTTGCCAAACAGCACCGTGCAATCATACGCGGGCGTATCGCCGAAGGTGACCTGCTTACTCTGCAGCGTAAGGTCTCCGAAGTAAATTCCGCGCAACGAGAGATAGCCAAGCAGCAGCACCGCCGCCAAAAGCAGCAGCAGTACGGCGCACTTGACGCATATTTTGATCGTATTTGCCAGGGGAAGGAATCTCCTGATCCGTTTCTCATATGCCTCGTACATCATAAGCGTTCTCCGAAATTTCTTGTGGTTTGTTGTGCGTTAAGGTGCCAGCACGCGCAATGCGCCCGCAACGATGGTGATCTGATAGTTGGCGGTAACGTTCTGCCCCAGCACGTCGGTGATGACAATGCCCGTCACCACAGCGTCGCTGACGCCCACGTTGGTCTGGCTGCCCGTGATCTGGTAAGAGACGATGCTCTGCCCCGGCACCAATGTGCCGCTTGTAATTGCAAAGCCGTCCACGCGCAGCGCCTTGCCGTCAAATACCTTCTCGGCGCTGTCGGTCACGATGGTCAGCTTGACCGCCGCCACGCGCAGAATGCCTGCGCTGATGCGCAGATCGTACTGTGCGCTGACGTCCCTGCCCTGCTCGTCCAGCACGCGGCAGGTGGGGGTATTGTAGATCGCACCCACGCCCGTAATCGAGGGCATGGTATATTCCAGACTGTGTCCGCGTGCGGCAAGCGCATCCGCGTCATATGTCAGATTGGTAGCCGAAAGCGGTGTGCCGTCATACGTCTTGGTCGCGCCCGAGGAAAGGATCGACAGCTCGTACAGGTACACCTTAAGCGTGCCGTGGTTGCGGCGCACGTCAAAATTGTGCGTCACGTCTCTGCCCAGCACGTCCAGGATCACGACCTCGCCCACCGTATTTTGGCTTTGACCGATCTCGGTCTGCGAGCCGCTGACGCTGACCTGCACGGTGTACAGCGCGCCAAGAGAGGTGTTGGTAAAGGCGTGCGTGTAGGTGGCGCTCTCCAGCGCCGTGCCGTCATACGTCTTTTTGGCGGATGCGGCGGTGATGGTCAAGGTCGGCTTTCTGACCTCGATCACGCCGTCCTTGCATACCAGGTTATACTGCGCCGTGACGTCATTGCCGTCGGCGTCCTCAATGCGTACGTCCTGAATGATAGCCGTGCCCACGCCCGCATCGGTCTGCGAGCCGCTGACCTCGACGTGCGCAATGGTGTGTCCTGCCTGAAGCGAGCCCTGTACGACTACCACGTTCTCAGCGCTTGCAACGTACGGAATGCCCGTATAGTAGCCCATGACCTTAATGGGCTGCAGCACCAGCGCATCCGATGCCGTGCTGCTTTGCGCGGGAGTGGGATCCACACGCACCCAGCCAAGTCCGGTGATAAACACCTCGACCCAGGCGTGCGCGTCCGCGCCCTTGACGTCCGTCCATTGACCGCCCGTAGCGTACGTGCTGTAACCGACTACGTAACGCGCGGGAATGCCCAGCGTGCGGTACAGCAGCGTAGCCGCCGAGGCAAAATGACGGCAAACGCCGCTTTGCGACTCGGTCAGGAAATACACGACCTCATCCTTGCCATCCGGACAAGCGGGATACTCTAGATCATACGTAGCAGACGCGCGTACCACGCTTGCCACGTCCTCAATAATGCTCAGGCGATCGGCTGCCAGTCCGTGCAGCGCGGCAAACTCCTCCAGTGCGGCACGCGTGCTTTCGGGCACGTCCAGATACTGCGCGTACACAAACGCGGTGTACGCCTTGTTTTGCTCGTCCTCCGCACCCGCCATCATATAGCGCAGCGCGTCGGCATACGAATAGCTCCAATTGTAGCCGTACAGCGCGTACACGTCGGTATAGGGCGAGATGACCACGTCATTGGTCGCGCCCTGTGCGCCCGAAGCTACGTAGTTGGGCAACAGATACTGGTTGCCAAACAGCTCAATTTCATACAGGATGGGCAGCTTGCCATCCTCTGCCAGCGCCTGCCCCACGGTATACAAGGGGTTTTCGCTTGCCAGCGGATATGCCAGGCTCTCGCCCCAGCCCCAGTTGCCTGCATCCTCGCGGAACGAATAGTTGCCATAGCTCTTCCAGCGCAGATACACTCTGCCGCTGCCGGACGCCTGCACGCGCGCTGCGGTGGCATCAGCGTTCTGGGTATCGTTGTCCAATCCGCCGTCATCCGAGATCTCGCCGCCCGTGTTGGGAGCGGTGGCGTAAACCTCCAGCACGCCGTATTCGTACGCGATATTGTAGCGATAGGTCACGTCCTCACCCGTAGCCTCATCCACGACCGACACGGTAAAGGTGTTGTCCGAAACGCCGATCTCGGTCTGCGAGCCCGTAAAGTGCGGCACGATCACGTGCCCGACCGCGGGCTGACCCGACGCCAGCACGTACTGCTCGCAAACAAGCGGATCACCCGTATAGGGCGCGGACTTGGAGCCCGACACCAAAATGAGCTGCTCTAAGTGGTCGCGGTCAATGCCGTGCACCAGCGAGATCTCATAATTCTGCGTGACCGGAGCGCCGCCTGCACCCGGGTCAATCACCTGCGGATTTTTGAGCATAAACTCCACGGTATTTTCTGCGTTTTGCACAGCCTCCACATCGGCACTCAGCTCGTGTCCTTCCACCAAAGAGCCCTTGGTCAGATACCATTGCCCTGCGGGCAGCTCACTGCCCGTGAAATGCTTGATGCAGGTGGTTGCCGAGATCTCAATGGGGCGCGGCTCAACCGTCAGCGTGCCAACGCGAATGTTAATATCGTAAAAATCGGTTACGTCCTGACCCGCAAACGAGCTGCTCGTAGCACCCGGGAGTGCCATCACGCGCACGCCGATGACGTTATTCACGCTGCCCACATCCGTAATGCTTTCGGGAAAATTCACGTCCAGATAATGGTCTGAAAGCACCTCGCCGTCCAGCGTATAGGACTCGTAGACCAGCGGTGTGCCGTTATACACCATTGTCGCGCCGTGCGAGGTCACGGTCAAGGGACGCTTGGTGACCTCCAGCGTACCATAAATATACGTCACGTCAAAGCTGCGGGATGCCGAAGCTCCGTTCTCGTTTACAATATCCACCACAAACGTGTTTTTGGAGGTGCCGGGGATCATCTGCGTGCCCATAAAGTAGGCGTTGACGCTATATCCCTCGGGCAGATTGCCCACCGTCAGATCCCAATACTCATAGGTCAGGGGCGTGCCGTCGTACACCTTTTGCGAGCTTCCCGATTGGAGCACCAGGGAGCGCGTGGTTACGGTCAGCTTGCCGGGGCGGGTTTCCAGATGGTAGTGATTGGTCACGTCCGCGCCAAGTGCGTCACGGATCTTGACCGAGGCAACATTCTCGCTCGTTCCCACGGCGGTTTGCGACGAGCCGTAGGTCACGTCCAGCGTGTGCCCCTTTTTCAGCGCACCCTTTTGAATGGTATGTTCCTCGCAGGTCAGCGGCGTGCCGTCAAATTCCTTTTGCGCACTGCCAATGCTCACCACCAGGGTGGAGGGTCTTGTATCGATCACGCCCGTGACGATCAGTCCCATATAAAGCATCAACATAATGGCAATGCCGATCACAATGCTGCCGATCAGCACGGTCGAAGATTTTCTGTTCATCGTGGGCTCCTTTCTCCATATTTGCGTGTCAGCGCAGCATCATTTGCCCAGAGGGCAACATTTACGCCGCGCGTTCAAATCTGCGCAGGTATTCCTTGCACAGCTTCATGCGGTCGTAGCCAAACAGCTCGTCAAGATAATTGCAAAGCCCCTGCACGCTGTTACGCACGTAAATGGGGTTTTGTGCCTCCAGCTTGCGGAACACCTTTTTGGACAGAATATCGTCCAGAGCGTCCAGCTCGTCGCCGCCGCAAGCAAGATAAACGGGTATGTACTGCTTGATCTGCTTCATGATACGGTTACCGAACGTGATCTTGAATTTGTCG
>JAZRQR010000146.1:0-15904 GCA_045650025.1 Eubacteriales bacterium | reverse complement strand
TTGCCTCGCCTGCGGGCACGCAGACGGTCGCGCCCAGCTCGATCATAGCCTGGGTAAACTCTGCCGCACTCTCGCCGGGAATGACGGCAGCGATCTCCTCTCGCGCCGCCTTTTGCACGGCGGGCTGCAAAATATCACGCTCGTCCCCCGTCAGCCTTGCCCACACGCGCAGTACGTTGCCGTCCACGGCGGGCACGGGAATGCCGTATGCAATGCTGGCAATGGCACCTGCGGTATACGCCCCGATGCCGCAAAGCGTTTGTAATTTCTCATAATCAGCGGGCAGCTCGCCTCCGTATTGCTCGCACACCTGCCGTGCCGCCTTTTGCAGATTGCGCGCGCGGCTGTAATAGCCAAGACCCTCCCAAAGCTTGAGCAGCTTGTCCTCTTGTGCCGCGGCTAAGGCTTGCACGCTTGGCAGCTCACGCATAAACCGCTCAAAATACGGCTTGACCGCCTCCACGCGGGTCTGCTGCAGCATGATCTCGGACACCCACACGCGATAGGGGCTGACGTCCCGTCTCCAGGGCAGATCGCGCGCGTTTTCCCTGTACCAGATCAGCAGCGGCTCTGCTATCGAACTTGGTAAGCGCATAGCTCAGAGCCCTGCAAATTTCTCGCACGCGGTCTTGTACTGCGTGCGCGAGATGGGGATCAGATCCCCGTTACGCATGGTATATTCGCGGTTATTGATGCGCGTGGTATGACGCAGATTGACCGAATAGGAACGGTGACAGCGGAAAAAGATATCTTCGGGAAGTTTTTCGCAAAACGCCTCAAAGCTACCCATAAATACGTATTGCTGTCCGTCACGCGCGTACACCACAATATCATGCTTCTGGCTCTCCAAGTACAAAATGTCGTCGTACTCCATCATGACCTGCCCTTTTTTACGGTCGTTGACCACAATACCGGGGTTCTTTTCCATCTTTTCCAGGCACATCTGCACCGCGCGTCGCAGCTTCATGGGATCCACGGGCTTGGTCAGATAGGTCAGCGGATACACGTCGTACGCTTCCAATGCAAACTCTGTACTGGAGGTCATGAACACAATGTTGACGCGGCTGCCCGCGCGGCGCAGCTCAGCGGCAAACTCCAGTCCGGTGCGGCGATCCATCACAATGTCCAAAAGCAACAGCGAATAATCGCACTTACGCATGGCTGCCTGCAGCTCGTCGGTAGAGCCAAAGCAATCGGTGCGGTGCGCAATTCCCTTTTCATCCAGCACCTTATCCAAAAGCTCCTTCGCCTTGGTGCTGAAGATCGATTCGTCATCGCATATTGCGGTATAAAACATACTCTTTACCTCCCCTTGGTCGGCGTTTGCTTATCACTTAATTTTATTATAACAGAAAACCACGGTTTTGTCTATAAAATCCCGAGAAATTTCTTGCAAGCTCTTGACAAAACATGCCCTGCGTGCTACACTTAACGTATAGAAACAAAGGAGAAAATCCATGGCTCACTTGTTCCGTTTTTGCGATATCTTGCTTTATTACAGCACATTTTTTGCGTAATAAAGACGATTTTTGCTGCTCGGTCATCCCTTGGATATCCCATATTACTTTTATCCAACACGCCGCAGTAAAGCCTGCGGTATTTTTGTTTTTTGGTCACGGAGGACGGCGCGCAAGCGGGTCAGCAAATCCTATCCCACCTTCCGGGAGCAGCCGGCATCCCTGTCCGCTCCCGATTCCGTAAAATTCTGAAAGGAGTTCTCTCCTATGCCTTATCCCTTTGGAAACAACCTCAAGCTCGATATCTGCGGCGGCTCGCACGATCCCGAGATCTCCATGACGCTTGCGGGCTTACCTGCCGGCATCGTGATCGATACCGACATTCTGCACGCCTTTACCGCGCGCCGTGCTCCCGGGCAGAACGCCTGGTCCACGCCGCGCCGCGAAGCCGATGCGCCCGAATTTCTCGGCGGCGTCATCGCGCAACAGGACGGCACGCTCCTGACCGACGGCACGCCGATCTGCGCGCGCATCCTCAATACCAACACCCGCTCGGGTGACTACGTGCTCGACGTTCCCCGCCCGGGGCACGCCGATCTTGCCGCGCGCCAAAAGTACGGTGATGCGGTCGATCTGCGCGGCGGCGGTCACTTTTCGGGTCGCCTGACCGCACTGACCTGCCTGGCAGGCGGCATTTGCCTGCAATATCTTGCCACCCGTGGCATTTTGATCGGCGCACACGCGCTCTCGATCGGCGGCGTTTGCGACACGCCCTACGAGGCGGTCAATTATGCCATTCCTGCCCATGCCGAGGCGCAATTCCCCGCGCTGGACGCCAATGCAGGCAAGCAGATGCAAGACAGAATTGCAAAGGCGCATGCCGAGGGCGACTCGGTGGGCGGCGTGATCGAATGCAAGATCACGGGCGTGCCCGCAGGACTTGGCGAGCACATGTTCCGCTCGGTGGAGAGCGTCATCTCGCAAGCCGTCTGGTCCATTCCCGCCATCAAGGGCATCTCGTTTGGCGCAGGCTTTGCGGTTGCCGACATGCTTGGCTCGCAGAACAACGATCCCATCCGCACCGACGGCGTGCGCATGTATACCGAAACCAACCACGCAGGCGGCATTTTGGGCGGCATGAGCAACGGTATGCCCATCGTATTTACCGCTGCCATCAAGCCCACGCCCTCGATTGCCAAGGAACAGCAAAGCGTTTCGCTTTCGCGTATGGAAAATACCGCGCTGTGCGTGCAGGGCAGACACGACCCCTGCATTGTGCCCCGTGCCGTGCCCGTGGTCGAGGCGGCGGCTGCGCTTGCCATGACCGATCTGTTACTCGATTAAGGGAGGATTTATGCGCTACACGTTCCCGGATTACCACATTCTTGCCGCCATTCGCGACAAGAAAACGTCACTTCCCCATCTTCTGGAGGCAGTTTCCGCACCGCTGCCTTATCCGCTCTCCAAGGACGCACTTGCCTTTTCTCTTGGAAAGCTGGAGGCAGGCGGCTACATCGAGGGCTACGCACTGACCGAAAAGGGCGTTTCCTTCTTCAAAAACAACAGAAAATTTTTGGAAAGCAAGGCGAAAGCCAACGCGCGCCTTAGCCAGCTTTTGTGCGCCGAGCAGGTGGAGAGCAGCCACCCTTACGAAATTTTGGACGCCGATTACACCGAGGCTTGTGACGCGCTGCGCCGCAAATACGCCATTCCCACGCCTGATTTTACGATAGAGCAAGGCGAAAATGCGCTGATTTTGCGCTTTGCGGGCTACGCCACCGAGGACGAGGACGAGGTGCGCGACGAGCAGCAGATCGCCGTGGGCGCCGCCTCCCTTTGCGCGTTGGCAAGAGCCTTTGCGGCGTACGCGGAGGATCGCAGACACCACAAATGCTGCCTGTATGCAGACGGCGCGCCCGCTTACGTGGCAACCGTCAGCACTGGAGACGGTGATATGCGCCTGCACATTGAAAAGATCCTGTTCAACCGTCAGCGCTTTATCGGCAAGCGCGACGGCGACCTTGACTACGCACAATGCGGCGACCGTATTTTTGACCGCACCGACTCTAAGCTGCACGAATACGTGCTGCTGGCAATGCTGGAGGCAGAGCGTATACTGACCGAGGATCTCCCTTACGAGGACGTTGCGATCCTATGGGTAAACCGTTGATATGAGCAGGGTTCATCCGATCGGCGAGCACCCGATCAGGTGGACGATTTTATCAAGCACGGCGACTTTGACGGGCTCAACGTCACCATTCTCAACAACATCGCACCCAAAAAGGTGGCCACACATATTTTGGAGGAATCAGATTATGAAATTCTTAGTCATTAACGGCCCCAACCTCAATCTGCTGGGCAGACGCGAGCCCGAAATTTACGGCAACCGCTCCTACGCCGCGCTTTGCGAGCATATCAAAGCCGCTGCCGCCAAGCAAAGCATTGAGGTCGAGATCATGCAGACCAATCACGAGGGCGTGATCGTGGACGCGATCCAGGACGCGCTTGATAAATTTGACGGCATTGTCATCAACCCCGCCGCCTACACCCACACCAGCGTTGCCATTGCAGACGCGATTGCGGCAGTGGAAATTCCGAGTGCCGAGGTACACCTTTCCGACGTGGACAGCCGCGAGGCGTTTCGTCGCATTTCCTACGTCACCCCCGTATGCATGGTACGCGTGACAGGTCTTGGTTTTGACAGCTATAGCGAGGCAATTGCACAGCTTGCAACTTATATTCGCGCAAAATCTTGACAAACTGCGCAGGATTTGCTATAATAAAGGCAATAACGAATGGAGGATACGATTGTGAAACATATCGCTAAGATCCTGCTTGCTCTGCTGCTTTGCTCCACTACCCTGCTGGCAGCCTGTGACGGCGGCAATCAACCCGGAGATACCGAGACCGATACACCCACCGAAACCGAAATGGAAACCGAGCAGCCCACTGAAACTGAAACCGAAGCTCCTACTACAGAGGAATTGACTGAAATTGTAACCGAGGAGGAAACGATTGTGCCCAACGACGGAAAGCCCAAGAAGTTCTTTACACTCAGTTTTGACGACGGCATTACCCAGGACCTGAGAATCATTGAGATCCTGCAGAAATACGACGTCAAGTGCGTCTCCTTCAACATCAACACCGGTCTTTACGGTGCGAACTGGGAATGGGTCGGTCAGGCAATTGGCGACACCAGCATTCCTCACCTGCGCTTTACCGAGGAAGAGCTCAAGACCGGCATTTACGACGGCTACGACGTGCTGGTACATACGCTCAATCACCCCTCGCTCAAGAACTACGACAAGAGAGCCAGCCAGATCAAGAAAGAGGTTGGCAAGGACGCTGACAACATTGAAAAACTGACCGGCATTCGCCCTGTGGGTATGGCTTGGCCGGGCGGTGACACCGAATACACCGATACCACCATTGAGCTGGTTCTGGCAAACACCGACATCCGCTTCGCACGCGGCACCACCTCGACCTACAACTTCGAGCTGCCTGAGTATTTCATGAAGTGGATGCCCACCTGCTCCGCAACCGATCCGAACTGCCTGACGCTGGCGCAGAGATTTATCGATGCCGAGTGCACCGAGGATATGCTGTTCTACGTTTGGGGTCACGGCTACGAGCTGGACATCAACAACGGTGCAGGCTACGAGACCTTTGAGCAGCTGGTCAAGATGATGAGCGAGGCAGAGGACGTATATCTCGTCACCAACACCCAGTTCTACAATCTGTATAAGGATCAGATCCCTTCCTGGAAGGACGCTGAATAATTTTCAAAAGAGCACTTGCCTCCGTGCAGGTGCTCTTTTTTTGTTTCCCGTGACAAAAATCTCGCTCTTTTTTGCGCGGCACTCTTGCGTCCGGCAGACAAGTGTGCTATAATAATGTTAATTATTTACCAAACTAAAATCCGCCACTTCCCGGGAGGTTACTATGAAAATCGTTGTCAAAATCGGCACGTCCACGCTGGCACACGCCACGGGCAGACTCAATATCAAGCGCATCGAGCAGCTTTGCAAGATCCTGTCCGATCTCAAAAACGCAGGACATGAGATCATTCTGGTGTCCTCGGGCGCAATCGGCATGGGTGTGGGCAAGCTGGGGCTTCCCGCGCGTCCGCGCGACGTGGCAGGCAAGCAGGCTGCAGCAGCCGTTGGTCAATGCGAGCTGATGTATACATACGATAAGCTGTTCTCGGAATACAATCATACCGTGGCGCAAATTTTGCTCACGGCAGACGACCTGCGCCAGGCTGACCGCCACCAAAATTTTGAAAACACCATGCAAAAGCTGCTGGAAATGGCGGTGCTGCCCATCATCAATGAAAACGATACGGTTGCCACCGAGGAAATTGAGATTGGCGATAACGACACCTTGGCTGCCATCGTGGCGCAGAGCGTGCGCGCAGATCTGCTGATCCTGCTTTCCGATATTGACGGTCTTTACACCGCCGACCCCCACAAGCACGCGGACGCACAGCTGATTGCCAACGTATACGACTTAGACGAAGACATTCTCGCCCTGGGCGGCAGCGCAGGCTCCAACCTTGGCACGGGCGGCATGGTCACCAAGCTGCGCGCGGCGCAGATTGCCACGGGCGCAGGCTGTGATATGGTCATTGCCAACGGCGCTGATCCCGAGGCGCTGTACCGCATTGCAAACGGCGAGGCGGTTGGCACCAGATTCCATGCAAGCAAAGGAGAAAGCGCATGAGAAGCACGCAAGAAATTTTAGTAACTGCAAAAAGCGCGGTCACCGCGATCCGCAATTATACCCCCACGCAGCTGGATGCGGCACTGACTGCCATGGCTGCTGCGCTACTTGAGAGTACCGATGCCATCCTGGTAGCAAACGCCGCCGATCTGGAAGCCGCACGCGGCCGCATTTCGGACGTCATGCTGGATCGATTGCGCCTGGACCAAGGGCGTATCAAGGGTATGGCGCAGGGCATTCTGGACGTGGTTTCCCTGCCCTCCCCTCTAGGCCACGTGCTTGCCGAGTTCGAGCGCCCCAACGGCATGACCGTGCGCAAGATCTCCTCGGCAATGGGCGTGATCGCCATCATTTACGAAAGCCGCCCCAACGTCACCTCGGACGCCGCCGCGCTTGCCATCAAATCGGGCAGCGTTTGCGTGCTGCGCCCCGGTCGTGACGCGGCAAAATCCGCTGCCGCTATTGTTGCAGCACTTCGCAAGGGTCTTGCGGATGCACATCTTTGCCCCGACCTTGTCAACCTGGTCGAGGACACCTCGCGCCAGAGTGCAACCGATCTGATGAAAGCCAACGGCTACGTGGATATGCTGATACCGCGCGGCGGCGCGGGGCTGATCCGCTCCTGCATTGAAAACGCAACGGTTCCCTGCATTCAGACCGGCACGGGCATCTGCCACATTTACGTGGATAAGAGCGCCGACCTTGCCATGGCGCTGGATATTCTGGACAACGCCAAGACCAGCCGCCCCTCGGTTTGCAACGCATGCGAGGTCACCTTGGTGCACAAGGACGTTGCGCAAGCCTTTTTGCCCATGCTCAAGGCACGCTTGGTAGATGCGCGCCGCGATGCGGGCAAGATTCCCGTAGAGATGCGCGGTGACGCACGCGCAAGCTCCATCATTGAGGCAACTCCCGCCGGGGAAAATGACTTTGATACCGAATTTTTGGACTATATTCTTGCCGTAGGCATTGTGGACTCGGTGGACGAGGCGGTTGCGCACATCGGCGCACACTCGACCGGCCACAGCGAAGCCATTATTGCCACCGATGACGCCGCCATTGACACCTTTGTGCGCGGCGTGGACTCCTCCTCGGTATACGTCAACGTCTCCACCCGCTTTACCGACGGCGGTGAGTTCGGCTTCGGCTGTGAAATGGGCATTTCCACGCAAAAGCTGCACGCGCGAGGCCCCATGGGTCTTTGCGAGCTGACGACGTATAAGTACGTGATCACGGGCAACGGACAGACCAGATAAGAGTGAAATATTTCGCCAAAGGCGAAATGTGAAATGTTTGCTTTGCAAACGTGAAATGCGCACTTTGTGCGCGTGAAATGTTCCGCGGTGCGGAACGTTGCGGTAGAAATTTGCCTTTGGCAAATTTCAATCTCATTGTAATTGGAGTTATCTATGAAAAAAGTTGGATTCATCGGTGCGGGCAACATGGGCGGTGCGCTCTGCCTTGCCGCATCCAAGACCGATTGCACGCTATACGTCTTTGACCCCGATACCACCAAAGCCGCCGCGCTCTGCGCGCGCACGGGCGCGGAGCTGACCGATCGCGACACGCTTTGCGCGACCTGCGATCTGATTTACCTTGGAGTCAAGCCCCAGATGCTTGCTACGGCTGCTGCCGAGCTGACGCCTCTGCTGGCAGACCGAGCTGCGCCTTACTGCCTTGTCAGCATGTGCGCAGGCGTGACCACCGCGCGCCTTGGCGAGCTGTTTCCGGGAGCTGCCGTGATCCGCATCATGCCCAACACCCCCGTTGCCGTGGGGCAAGGCATGATCCAGTATTGCCACAACGCGCAGGCGACCAAGGAGCAGGTTGACACCTTCCTGTACGCTATGCAGCACGCGGGCAAGGTGGACCTTTTGGACGAGGACTTATTTGACGCGGCTACCGCCGTTTCGGGCTGCGGACCCGCTTTTGCTTACCTGTTTGCCGATGCGCTTGCCAAGGGCGGCGCGGATTGCGGATTGCCCTACGAAAAGGCAGCCGATTACGCCGCGCAAATGCTGCTGGGCGCAGCGCTCATGCTGCAAAACGACCCCAGAACGCCCGAGGAGCTGCGCATAGCCGTTTGCAGCCCGGGTGGCTCGACCATTGAGGGCGTGAAGGTTATGTGGGCGCAGGGCTTGGAGGACACGGTGCGCGACGCCGTCAAAGCATCCTTTGAGCGCAACAAACAACTTGGAAAATCATAAATACACGGAGGTCACACTATCATGATCAAAACCGCTCTTATTTCCAGTCTTGAAAAATGCTTCCTTGACCAGCAGGTAGAGGATTTTGCACCGCTTACTTCCCTTTCGGTGCTGCAGAACGAACGCTTTTCCTTGCAGCTGATCCACCGCGGCGAGGTGGGCGATCCCCTTTGCCAGCGTTTTCTGATCCGCGTGGACGGCGCGCTTGCTCCCTATGCAACGCTGCGCAACGTGCGCAACGTGCCCGTGGATATTGCCATTTTCCAGGGCTGCGACGACGGCAACTACCTGCGCACCACGCCCGGTCTTTACCCCGATCTGCTCATGCCCATTCACTACGGCGGCGCGATCTCGGTGATGGAGCAGGAGCTTTGCAGTGTTTGGATCGAATTTGACCTTGACGGCACACTCGCCCCCGGCGCGTACCCCACTACCGTGACGCTGACCGACGGCGCAGGCAACGTGGTCAAAGAGGAGCATATCGATATTACCGTCATCGGTGCGTCCTTGCCCAAGCAGACCATGCGCCTGACGCAATGGTTCCATTGCGATTGCCTTGCCAACTACTACCGCGTTGCCCCCTGGAGCGAGGAGCATTGGAGAATTGTGGAGAATTTTGCGCGCACGGCACGCAAAAACGGCATCAATTTGCTGCTGACTCCCGTGTTTACCCCTCCGCTGGATACCGCTGTTGGCTTTGAGCGCACCACGGTGCAGCTGGTGGACGTGACCAAGAACGGCGATGCCTATACCTTTGGCTTTGATAAGCTGGGACGCTGGATCGACATGTGCGACCGCGTGGGCATTGAGAATTTTGAAATTTCGCACCTGTTCACCCAATGGGGTGCCGAGCACGCGCCTAAGGTCATGGCGACCGTGGACGGCGAATACAAGAAGATCTTTGGCTGGGAAACCGCCGCAACGGGCGAGGAATACAGCACCTTCCTGCGCGCATTCCTGACCGAGTTCCTCTCTTACATGAAGGCACGCAGCGACGATACGCGCTGCTATTTCCACATCTCGGTCGAGCCCAACGAAATGCAGCTGGAGTCCTACAAGGCGGCTAAGGCAGTTGTGGAGGATCTGCTCCGGGGCTACCCGATTATGGACGCGCTTTCCAACTTTGAGTTCTTCCAGCAGGGCATTGTACCGCTGCCCATTCCCTCCAATAACCACATTGAGCCGTTTATTGAGGCAAAGATCGACGGACTTTGGACATACTACTGCTGCGGACAGCTTATAGGCGTTTCCAACCGCATGATGGCAATGCCGCTTTGGAGAACCAGATCGATTGGCTACCAGTTCTACAAATATGACATTGCGGGCTTTTTGCAGTGGGGCTATAACTTCTATAATACCTGCGGCTCGATTGACACGCTGGATCCCTTTATGGATGCCTGCGGCGAATACTGGGTGCCTGCGGGTGACACGTATTCGGTTTACCCGGGTGCTGACGGCACGGCATTGGAGTCGATCCGCATTCTGTCCTTCCACGAGGCATTGCAGGACGCACGCGCTATGAAGCTGGCGGAGCAATATTACGGCAAGGACGCCGTGGTTGCCGCGCTGGAGGAGATTGTGGGCGAGATCAAATTTGACCGCTGCGCCACCGATGCCAAGACCATCCTCGCGATGCGCGCCAAGATCAATGATATGATCGCCGCAGCGGTAAAGTAATCACTTCAAACAACCCCACTCACGAAAGTTTTTGCGTCGCTTTTTTCAAAAAGCGACTGGGGTTCGGTGCAACGCCCCGCACACGGCGTTTTTGGTTCTTTTTGCGCCCGCAGTGCCAAAAAGAACGGAAACGGTTTTCTCACATAACATCCAGAGCAACACGGGGCGGATAGAAGCATTCTATCCGCCCCTTTTTCGCGTACCCGAATTCGCGGCGGGAGCAAGCCCCCGCCCTACGTCATTATACATTCTGCATATCGCTCCGCATTTCACATCCAAATTTCAAACATCCAAATTTTGTTTTTTTCGATCTTTCATATTTATTCTTGGCTCGTGCAAACTAACCGTAACAAGAACATTCGGAGGTTTTTATGAAAGATTTTATCGATTCCCGTGCATATTCGCGCCAGGAGCTCTTAGATATTGTATCGCTTTCCTTGGCGATCAAACGCGCCATCAAGCAGGGCTATTATCCCCCTTTGATGAAGGACATGACGCTTGGCATGATCTTCCAGCAATCGTCCACGCGTACGCGCGTGTCGTTTGAGACTGCCATGAGCCAGATGGGCGGTCACGCCCAGTACCTGGGGCCCGGTATGATCCAGCTGGGCGGCCACGAGACCATTGAGGACACCGGCCGCGTGCTCTCGCGCCTTGTGGACGTGGTCATGGCGCGCGTCATTACGCACGACACCGTCATCCGCCTTGCCAAGTCCTGCTCGGTTCCCGTTATCAACGGCATGTCCGATTTCAATCACCCCACGCAGGAGCTGGGCGACATTTGCACCATGGTAGAGCACCTGCCTGCAGGCAAACGGCTGCAGGATTGCAAGGTCGTGTTCGTGGGTGACGCCACGCAGGTGTGCGCATCCCTTGGCTTTATTACCACCAAGTTAGGCATGCACTTTGTGCAGTACGGCCCCTCGACGCATCAGTTGAATAAGGGACACAGACAGATCCTGCAGGAAAACTGCGAGGTGTCGGGCGGCACGTTTGAGATCTCGGACAAGCGCGACTGCGTGCGCGGTGCGGACTTCATTTACACCGACGTGTGGTACGGGCTTTACGAAAACGAAATGCCCAAGGAAGAGAGAGTCAAGGTGTTTGCCGATTATCAGGTCAACCGCGACCTCATGCAGCTGGGTAACCTTGGCTGCAAGTTCATGCACTGCCTGCCCGCCACGCGCGGCGAGGACGTGACCGACGAGGTTGCCGACTCCGAGGCTTCCCTTTGCTGGGATCAGGCAGAAAACCGCCTGACCGCCATGCGCGGACTGCTCGTTTATCTGACCCGCAATCGCCGCAAGCCCACCGAGCTGCAGATCGCTGCCGCAAAGGAATCCTTGGACAGCACCATGTGCCGCATCTTTTGCGATAAAAAATAAGGGGGCAGTATGACGGCAAAGAAATTCCGACTGATTGACGTGATCCTGTCGGTCATTTGCGTCGTGTTCGTGGCGGAGGCAGCCGCACCTGTGGCTTCGATTGGGAACAGCCAGTATTTCTGGTGGATGCTCATGATCGTTGCCTTCCTTCTTCCCTACGGGCTGATCTCCTGCGAGCTGGGCACGGCGTATGCAGGCGACGGCGGACTTTACGACTGGATCAAAACCGCCTTTCCCAAAACGCGCTGGGCGGCGCGCGCATCCTTTTACTACTGGGTCAATTTTCCGCTTTGGATGGCATCCTTGGCGGTCATGTGCCCCTCTTTGGTGGGCACCATGCTGGGCGTGCAGCTATCCCCCCTGCCCTCGCTTGCCCTGCAGCTGGGCTTTATTTGGCTGGTAACGCTGATTGCGCTTTACCCCGTATGCGACAGCAAGGGCATTCTCAACGCCAGCGCCGCCATCAAAATTCTGCTTGCGCTGACCTTGGGCGGACTGGGCATCTATTACGTGGTGCAAAACGGCTTTGTCAATCCCATGACGCCTGCCTCGTTTTTGCCCTCGTTTGACCTGCATTCGCTTTCCTATATCTCGGTCATCATCTTCAACTTCCTTGGCTTTGAGGTGGTGTGCACCTATGCGGACAGCATGCAAAATCCGCGCAGGCAGATCCCCGTGTCCATCATTCTGGGCGGTATTGTGATCGCCGCCATCTACCTGTTCTCGGCATTCGGTATTGGTGCAGCCGTGCCGGTTGCCGAGATCAGCCCCGATTCGGGTCTGATCGATGCGCTGATCGCCATAACGGGACGCACGGGCGGCGCGTTCATCGGCATTGCCGCGCTTCTGTTCCTGATCACGCTGTTCGGCAACATGATCTCCTGGTCGATGGGCGTCAACTCCACCGCCGCCTACGCCGCCGAGCACGGCGATATGCCCGCCCTGTTTGCGCGCCGCCGCGAGAAAAACCAGATGCCCATCGGCTCTGCCCTTTCAAGCGGCGTGGTGGCAACCGTTGTCTGCCTGGCAGGTGCGGTCATGGAGTATTTTTTGCCTGATTCCTCGCTGTTCTGGAGCTTTTTTGCGCTCAATCTGGTCATGCTGCTGCTTTCCTATCTGCCCGTGTTCCCGGCTTTTCTGAAGCTGCGCAAGCATGACCCCGATACCCCGCGCCCCTTCCGCGTGCCGGGCGGTAAATACCTCTTGCCCGTCATTGCCTATCTGCCCTTTGTCATGATCGTGGCAGCCATCATTTTCACCGCAGTACCGCTCTCGTTTGATTCCCCCACGCTTGCCTATTACCTGCCCATTACGGTGGGCTCGCTGATTGCGGTGCTGATTGGGGAAATTCTGATCGCGTGGCGCGAGGGCGATGCCGCACCCAAAATCAAAAAAAGCACCCAAGGTGCAAAAGGAGACGCTTATGCCCACAAGAATTGAACACTCCACGCCGCGGCAGGACGGCTACCGCATGCCTGCGGAATTTGAGCCGCAGCAGCGCATCTGGATGCTTTGGCCCGAACGCCCCGACAACTGGCGCATGGGCGCAAAGCCCGCGCAAAAGGCATTTGCAGACGTGGCACGCGCCATTGCGCAATTTGAACCCGTGACCGTGTGCGTCTCTGCCGCGCAGTACGGCAACGCACGCCGCCTTTTGCCGCCTGATATTACGGTGGTGGAAATGTCCTCCAACGATGCGTGGGTGCGCGACTGCGGCCCGACCTTTCTTGTCAACGACAAGGGCGGCTTGCGCGCCGCCGATTGGGCGTTCAACGCCTGGGGCGGACTTTACGACGGTCTCTATTTCCCTTGGGACAAGGACGCTGAGGTGGCGCAAAAGATCTGCGAGCTTGCGGGCGTTGACCGCTACGCCACGCCCGATTTTGTGCTGGAGGGGGGCTCTTTCCACGTGGACGGCGAGGGCACGGTGCTGACCACCGAGATGTGCCTGCTCTCCCCCGGGCGCAACCCCGATATGTCCCGCGAGCAGATCGAGCAGATGCTTTGCGAGTACCTCGGCTGCTCCAAGGTGCTGTGGATTCGCGAAGGCATTGACCCCGATGAGACCAACGGCCACATTGACGACGTGGCATGCTTTGTAGCCCCCGGCGAGGTGGCGTGTATCTGGACGGATGACAGGTCGCACCCCTTTTACGGGGAGGCACAGGCGGCATACGAATTTTTGTGCGGACAGACCGATGCCAAGGGCAGAGAGCTCAAGGTGCACAAGCTGTGCCTGACCCAAAAGCCGGTGTATCTGGAGGGGGCGGACACCATTGACGCCGCCGACGGCACGCTGCCGCGCCGCGACGGCGAGGTCAGCATTGCCTCGTATATGAATTTTCTGATCGTCAACGGCGGCGTGATCCTGCCCCAGTACGGTGACGAAAACGACGCTTTAGCGATTGAGCAGGTGCAGGCAATGTTCCCGGATCGCAAGGTAGTTGGCGTGATGACGCGCGAGATTGCCTATGGCGGCGGCAATATTCATTGCATTACGCAGCAGCAGCCTGCGCGACGGGGGTGAGGATATGCAGAGAATTGCCATAGCCCTTGGCGGTAACGCCCTTGGAAAGGACAGCGAAACGCAACGCGCCACGGTTGCCTTGGTGTGCCGCACGCTGGTGGATTTGATTGAAGCGGGCAACGAGATCGTGATCAGCCACGGCAACGGCCCGCAGGTGGGCATGATCCAGCTTGCCTTTGACATGGGTGCTAAGCAGACGGACGCCATTGCCCCCATGCCGCTGGAGGACTGCACCGCCATGAGCCAAGGCTATATCGGCTACCATTTGCAAGCCGCCCTGCAGGCGGAGCTGGCGCAGCGCGGTATGCCCTGGCAGGCGGTCAGCGTGATCACGCAGGTCACGGTCAGGGCGGATGATCCCGCCTTTTCCCACCCCACCAAGCCCATCGGCGCGTTTTATTCCAAGGCGGAAGCCGACGCGCTGGCGGCGAAAAACCCCGATTGGACGTTTGCCGAGGACGCAGGGCGCGGTTACCGCCGCGTTGTGCCCTCCCCCGCACCCGTGGAGATCGTGGAGCGCGATGCCATTCTCAGCCTGCTTGCGGGTGAATATATCGTCATCGCGTGCGGCGGCGGTGGCATTCCCACCGTGATGACAGACACGGGGGCACGCCCGGTTGCCGCCGTGATCGACAAGGATTTTGCCGCCGCCAAGCTGGCTGCCGCCGTAGGGGCAAGCACGTTTTTGATCCTGACCGCGACTGATTGCGTGTACACCGATTACGGCAAGCCCACGCAGAAGTCGCTTGCCCACCTATCGTTGGATGCTGCAACCGACCTGCTTGAGCAGGGGCATTTTGCGGCGGGCTCCATGCTGCCCAAGGTGCAAGCCGCCATGCAGTTTGCGCGCTCCGCGCCAGGCCGCCGTGCCATTATCACCTCGCCCAACGCCGCGGCGGACGCCCTGCGTGGTAAAAACGGAACAGAGATTGTGGCAAGCAAGGCCGCTTATGTAGAGAAATAAGCTTCACAAATGAAATCCCCGACAGATTTTTTTGGAGTCTGTCGGGGCTCGATCAATATTTCATAAGTTTCTGTTGCGCGTGGTGTTATTCATCCGAATATAATTCGTCGTACTGCCAACGCATAGGGTTTTCATAGATGTATTTTACGTGGTCCTCATAATCCTGCCGATTCCGGATGATGTGATCATGAAAGGATTTTTGCCAGATCGAAGTTCCGATTTGTTTTGAAACATACCCTTTCAAATGTCTTATGACCCGTGAGATCGTAGGGGCGATCAGTGATCGCCCGCTCTCATCACAATGAACTATCAACAACAAATGAACATGGTTTGGCATTATGGTATAACAATCCACCGACAAGGTGGGATATGCTGATGGAATTTTAAGAATCGCTTGCTCTACTATTTTTCCGTATTCGGATAATTCAATGCACGGCTCGTCAAAGATCCCATTATCCCCAAACGCATTGTCCAAATCGTCTGCTTTTGGCTGGCGATCACTGATCGCCCCTACAGCTTTTCCCAAATAATTTTGCCGATCCAAGGTGCATACTGTGATAAAATATCCTCCGCAAGAACTGTAGTCATAATTCTCCCAACGGTTCTTTTTCCGCCTCGGCAATTCTTGTTCTTTATCCATTTTAAACACCTCACCCTATTATACCACAAAATCGGCAGAGGCGCAATGCCTCTGCCGATGATTCGTCTTATCTAAGGATAAAGATACCCTTGGGTGCCTGCACGTCAACGATCTGGTTGCCGTCTGCGTCCTTGGTGACCTTGATGTAGATCTCGCCCTTGGGGGTGGGGTACGTACCCTCTACCCAGTCAAGGTAAGCCAGCTCGGGCTTGATCTCGTAGGTGTTGGGAGAGAGCGAACGAACGCCCAGCACGTAGTTGGAAAGGTAGGGGCAAGGACCGGAAGCCCAGCCGTGGCACAGCGAGTGACGGAACTTGATGTAGCA
>JAZRQR010000145.1:0-14044 GCA_045650025.1 Eubacteriales bacterium | reverse complement strand
GATAAACCAGGGCTGACCTTGCGGCCAGCCCTTTCTTGTTTTGTGTGAATTACATCAGAGAGAGGTAGAGTGCCTTGATCTCTTCTACGCTGGTCTCGCGGGGGTTACCGGGACGGCAAGCGTCTGCGTATGCGGACTCGGAAAGGAAGTCAACGTCCTCGGGCTTGACGATGTCCTTGAGGTCAGCGGGAATGCCAACGTCGGCGGAAAGCTGCTTAACGGCATTGATGGCAGCCGCTCTTGCCTCGTCCAAGGTCATAGCTGCAACGCCCTGCACGCCCATGGCAACGGCAATGTCTCTGTACTTCTCGCCGGTAGCGGGGGCGTTGTACTCCATAACGGTGGGCAGAATGATGGCGTTTGCTACACCGTGGGGGGTGTCATACAGTGCGCCCAGGGGGTGCGCCATGGAGTGCACGATGCCCAGACCGACATTGGAGAAGCCCATGCCTGCTACGTACTGACCAAGTGCCATACCCTCGCGACCCTCGTCGGTGTTGGCAACAGCGCCGCGCAAATGCTTTGCGATCAGCTCGATCGCCTTGATGTGGAACATGTCGGAGAGCTCCCAAGCAGCACCGGTAATGTAACCCTCAATGGCGTGGGTCAGCGCGTCCATGCCGGTCGCAGCGGTCAAACCCTTGGGCATGGTTGCCATCATATCGGGGTCAACCACAGCCACAACGGGAATGTCGTGAACGTCTACGCAAACCATCTTGCGGTTGTTCTGAGCATCGGTAATGACGTAGTTGATGGTCACCTCAGCAGCCGTGCCTGCGGTGGTGGGAACGGCAATGATGGGAGTGCACTTGTTCTTGGTGGGGGCAACGCCCTCTAAGGAGCGCACGTCCGCAAACTCGGGGTTCTCCATGATAATGCCAACTGCCTTAGCGGTATCCATGGAGGAACCGCCGCCGATGGCTACGATGCAGTCTGCGCCACTTGCCTTGCAAGCAGCCACGCCGCTCTGTACGTTTTCAATGGTGGGGTTGGGCTTGATGTCGCTGAAGATGTCGTAAGCGATCTCGGCAGCATCCAGCACGTCGGTGACCTTCTTGGTCACGCCGAACTTGATCAGATCGGGGTCGGAGCAAACGAGTGCTTTCTTGAAGCCTCTTGCCTGAATCTCGGTGGCGATTGCCGCAATCGCGCCCTTGCCGTGGTAGCTGGTCTCGTTGAGTACGAATCTGTTAGCCATAGTGAAAATCTCCTTTATGTTTGTTTTTGGTATTACTGTTCTTTATCGGAGGTGTAGTAGCACACCTCGGGGTGCTCTTGGCATTTAATGCTCACGTGCACGTATTTGCCGTTGCCTAAGGGCAGGTTTTGCAGCGCGATGGTGTGTCCGTAAAGCGCTGCGGGAATATTGGGGGTGACGGTCAGCGTGTCGTTCCAGGCGCAATAGTCGATGCCAAAGATCTCCTCGATCAAAAGCTCGATATATTGCGAGGCAGTCCACGCGTAGCGCAGCACGCCGTGACCCTCGCCCGTGGAGGGGCTGGCAAATTCGGCGTAGTTGTCGTTGAAGGTCATGATGGTCTGGTGCGCAATGTGCGCCGCCTCCGTATGCAGACCCGATTCGTGCAAGCCGCGCGCAATGATCTCGTTGCGCAAGGTCCAGACGTTGCCGCTCCAGCTGGTCCAGCCCTTGTAAACGCCGGTGGTCTCGCAGTATTCGGGGCTGTCCTTGGGTGCGGTGGTAATGCCATAGGGCTGGTCATAGCCGTATTTGTCATTATTTTTGAGCACCGCCAGCATCTTTTGATGACGCTCGGTGGGTGCAATGCCGCGCTTGAAGGTATCAAAGGTGGAGTTGTAGGGGCGCCAGGTCATCAGCTCGCCCGTCTTGACGTTTTTGGTGTAGTATGCGCCGCTCTGCTCATCCCACAGCTGGGTGTTGATGACGTTGCGCAGCTCATAGAACAGCGCGCGATAGCGCAGCGCGTCCTGCTCGTGGCCCAGATACTCTGCCATTTCGCAGAGGATATCCGCACCCACGCAAACCTGCACGTTGGTGTCAACCGGCGCATAGGTCAGCTGGTCGTGGTAGTCCGAGGGGTCGCTTTCCTCAAAAATAGCGCAGATCAAGCCGGTTGCGGGATCGCGCTTGATGGGGGAGAGCCACCAGCCAAGGTAAGCGGCAAGCATATCGTAAATGCGCTGCACGTAAGCGCGGTCGGTGGTGCGGCGGCAAATGCGGCGGCACACGTCGAAAATCACGGGAATGGCGCTCAGCTCGCGGTCGTAGTCGCCCACGGTATCGTGTCCCCACAGGGGAATGCGGCCGTTTTCCTTTTGCGCGTAGGTGAAATTGATCAGCGCGTTCATGGAGAACGCCTGATCCAGCCAGCAATAGCCGCTGAGCGCAAGTGCGGTGTCGCGCTCCCACCAGCAGTTGCCGTATTGACCGCCGGGGCCCATGTAAGGGTGAACAAAGCTCAACCCGGGAGGATTCTTGCACTCCTCCAGCACGGCGAAGGCGTCTGCAAACTGTTCTTGCGTGATAAACGGATGCGTCAATTGAATCATGGCAATGCACTCCTGAAAATGATATTGGGGTCACTGTCTTGATTATAGCACAAAAGCGGGGGCGTGTCAATCGGTGGGAGGGGGAAAAATCGCCCGTGTCATCTCAATGCAGAATGCACAATGCACAATGCATAATGCGTAGGGTGGGGGCTTGCTCCCACCGCATACCGCCCGTGTCATCCTGAGCGGAGCAAACAATTGAGTATTGTTTGCGAAGTCGAACCCGACCATAGGGAGGGCGCGCGCAGCGCGGGATCTACGGGCACAAACCTACCCCCTCGTAGATCCTCAAAACGCTGTAAGCGTTTTGACTTTCAAAAATCCGCAATTCGTTGCAGATTTTTGAAAGTTCGACTCAAAAACAACCGCACGGGTTGTTTTTTCGCTCAGGATGACACGAGGGAATTTTTCGGCATTTTGCTCATTTCCCGCTAATTTTGCAGCCCGATTGGTTCGTCTTTCTTTTTTATGGCGGAGAGAGAGGGATTCGAACCCTCGTGTGCGTTAGCACAAACTGATTTCGAGTCAGCCCCGTTATGACCACTTCGATATCTCTCCGTATGGATGCTTTTTGTAGCACGGGCTATATTATAACACATCCTTTCCCAAATTGCAAGCCCTTTTTGAAAAGATTCTGCAAAAATCCTGCAAAAATGTTTGGGTTTAGCACCACGGTTTGCGTCATTGTGATTGACAAGCCGCGTTATTGTATGGTATAATAATATGATTATATTTCAGACTAACCAAAAAAGAGGGAACACAAATGAAATTGCTTTCTACACAGCCTTATAAGGGTACAAGAGATTTTTATCCGCGCGAGATGGTGTTGCGCAACTGGTTCTTTGGCAAGATCCGCAAGACGCTGGAGGACGCGGCATTTGATGAATATGCAGGTCCTATGCTGGAGTCCTTGGAGCTTTACGCTGCCAAGAGCGGCGAGGAGATTGCCAACGAGCAGACCTATCACTTTACCGACAGAGCAGACCGCAACCTTGCCATCCGTCCCGAGATGACCCCTACCGTTGCACGTATGGTGTCCGCCAAGATCGGTGAGCTCAACTTCCCCTTGAAGTGGTTCTCCATGCCCAACTGCTACCGCTACGAAAAGCCCCAGAGAGGCAGACTGCGCGAATTCTGGCAGGTCAACGTGGACATTTTCGGCTGCGATACGTATGAGGCAGATCTGGAGGCGATCACCAGCGCCATCCGTATTCTGCGTTCCTTTGGTGCGGACGAGAGCATGTTCCGCGTGCACATCAACAACCGCCGTTTCTTCAACGACGTCATTGCTACCATTGCAGGCGAGGGTGAGGAGCGCGCACGCAAGGTTTCCAAGATCGTGGACAAGAAGAACAAGATTCCGCGAGAGGTTTACGAAAAGGAAATGGGCGAGCTGGGCATTACTGCCGAGCAGATCGCGACGATCGACGCTCTGTACGGCATGAGTGCGGCAGAGGCATGTGCGCTTTGCCCCGAGAGCCGCGGTGCGCAGGAGCTCGTCAGCCTGTTTGACATGCTTGCCAAGATGGGTCTTGACCGCTATTGCACCTTTGACTTTGGCATCGTGCGCGGTCTGGACTACTATACCGGCACTGTATTTGAGGTATTCGACCTCGCTCCCGAGAACAACCGCGCCATGTTCGGCGGCGGCAGATACGACAACCTGGTGGGCTTGTTCGTCAAGAACCAGATCAGCGGTGTTGGCTATGGACTTGGTGACGTGACCCTGGAAAACTTCCTGACCATTCACAACCTGATCCCCGATCTGTACACCGGCGGCACCAAGGTGCTTGTCACGGTGTTTGATGACGTACCCTACGAGCACTGCGCTTGCCTGACCGAGGCTTTGCGCGATGCAGGCATTGCCGCAACTTTGTATATCGGCAAGAAGAAATTCGGCAAGCAGCTGGATTGGGGCGTTCGCCAAGGGTTCTCGCACGTGGTCATCATAGGCGGCAGCGAGTATGCCGAGGGTGTGGCAAAGGTCAAGAACCTGGTCAGCAGAGAAGAGCAGACGGTTGCTGTTGATCAGCTGACGGCATTTTTCGCATAAATCATTACCAATCCTAAAAGGAGGAGCATCATGGTATATCTGTTTTTGGCTAACGGCTTTGAGGAGATCGAGGCGCTGACCCCTTTGGACGTGCTGCGTCGCGCAGGCGTGCCGGTCACCACGGTTGGCGTGGGCGGGGACAGTATTCTGGGTGCGCACGGCATTCGCGTGCAGGCGGATATTCCCGATACCATGTACCGCGATTCCTCCCCGGATATGATCATTTTGCCCGGCGGCATGCCCGGCTCCACGCACCTGGATGAATCCCGCGTGGTGGACGCGGCATTGCGCTCCGCTGCTCGCAACGGTGCGTATCTGTGTGCCATTTGCGCCGCCCCCATGGTGCTTGGCAAGCGCGGATACCTGCAGGGAAAGAGAGCGGTGTGCTATCCCGGCTTTGAGCAATATCTCGAGGGTGCCACCGTGACCGACGCGCGCGTGGAGTGCGACGGCAAGGTGATTACCTCCAAGGGCATGGGCGCTGCGCTGGAATTTGGTCTTGCCTTGGTTGAGGTGCTGCGCGGCAAGGAAACTGCCGAGCAGATCGGAAACGCGGTGTTTGCAAAATGACGAATATGACCAAACAAGAGCTGCGCGCGCACTTTCGTGCCGCACGCGAGAGTCTGACACCCGAGCAGCGAGCCGCACAATCCGGCGCGATATGCGCGCAGATTTTACAAAGCGAGGCGTATGCATCCGCCTCCTGCGTGCTGCTTTACGCGTCGCAGGAGACTGAGGTAGACCTCTCTGCGGTGGCTGCGGATGCTTGGAAGCACGGAAAAACGGTGGCGTACCCCAAGTGCCTGGACAAGATGGGGAGCATGGCGTTTTACGTAGTAGATATGCCCGAGCGGCTGGTTCCCGGCAGCTTTGGGATAGCCGAGCCGAGCGAGGATTGCTTGCCCTATACCCCCGTGGCGGATGCGCTTTGCATCGTGCCTGCGCTGGCGGTGGATGCTTCCGGCAATCGCCTTGGCTATGGAAAGGGCTATTACGACCGCTTTTTGAGCGGCTTTGTGGGCACGACGGTGTGTGCGGCATTTGCTTGCTGCCTTGCCGATGCGTTGCCATTTGACGAATACGACCGCTCTGTGGCGTATATCGCGGAGCCTGCAGGGATGCGCCCCGTTACCTTGCAGCAGACGGTTGGCAACGGGGATGCGCAAGACGTGATTGACGATGCCGCGTATGCTGCCGAGACCTTTGATCTGCCCGAGCAGGAGGAATACCGCGCCCGGGACAACGATTACGAGGGTGACGACGGCTACGAGCCTGCGTTTGACACCAGGGACACCCATGCGGATCTGCGCAACCAGCGCTTTCTGTATCGCTGGCAGCGTATACCCGTGCTTGGGAAGCTGCCGCTGGATCCTTCGCTTTTGCTGGTGCTTGCCACCTTTGCGCTGTTGCTGCTCTCCCGCTTGCTGGACGCGGTGCTTCTGGACCGCGACAACGAATATCTGGCGGTCGTGCTGCTGCAGATTCTGATCTTTGTCATTCCCGGTTATTTGTTTTTGCGTTTCCGCGGCATGGGATATGCCAAGCGGCTGCGCCTGAAGGCACCCAAGCCCGATCACATCTTTTTGGTGGTGAGCGCGGCGGGCGTGCTGATCACGGGTTGCTTCTTGCTCAGCGTGCTGATGGGCAGCCTGAGTGCGGGACAAAGCTTTGTGCTGTACGACACCTTTACTTCGCGCCATGACGGCACAGCAATGGGCGTGGTCTATCTGATCGTGGCGTATGCCGTGTTGCCCGCTCTTTGCGAGGAGCTGATCTTCCGCGGCATTCTGTGCGCGGAATTTGAGGGAAGGGGAGTTCTGACGGCGTTGGCGGTCAGCTCCATTCTGTTCTCCATGCTGCATTTCAATCTGCCCGCGCTGCCCGTGTATTTGTTTGCGGGTGTTGTGCTGGCGTTGGTCATGTATACCACGCGGTCGGTCTTTTGCGCCGTTATCGTGCATTTCCTGTACAATCTGTTCTGCCTGTTCGGGCAGAGCGGCTTTGCGGATTTTTACGTAACGCAAAATGCCACCACGCTGTTTTTGATCCTCATGATCGCGGCGCTGCTTTTGTGCCTTGCCGTGTTCTTTGGCGAGAGCAGCCGCCACTACCGCGCATATGCAAGAGAGGGCGCTGCGGATGATTACCGTCCCCAAAAGCCCCCCAAGGCAGCCGAGGCGGCAAGGTCCACCGCTCTTGCGTTTGCCTCGCCCGCAGCCATTGCGTGCGTGCTGCTGTATCTGATCGTATGTATTTTTAACTAGCCGTACGGGAGTCGAACCAAGTTGGTTTTGACGAGCAGATTTTCTCGATCCCTTTATCTTTCCCCTTGGACATATTGCCTATATGCCCTGCGGGAAAAGCTTTTGGGCTCAAAAAAATCTGCTGCGTCAAAACTGCTCGCACCCGAGAGCGAATGCATTTTTGATGGATTTTGGTGAGATTTTGCGAAGCAAGATACCAATCTTGCGAGTAAAAGCTCGCTGAAAGACGCATAAATGCATCGCCCTCGGGCAATTCGGTTCGATTCCCGTACGGCTAGGCAGGATACACGCCCTCCAACGGGGAGAACGAGCCAAACATTTCCACAGGCAGCTTGAGGTTGACCACGTCCACCGGCTCGTCACTTTCCATGCCGAGCTTGCGGCGCGGAATGCGCATGACGATACCATACCACTTTTGCGTGTCTGCATGGCGCAGCACCGCGGATTCGTTCCAATCGTCAAACGGAAAATCCGGACACGTGCCGTACTCCTCGCGGCAAAACGCCAGATACTCTTGCTTGGTCATGGCTTGCTGTATCAGTCTTTTCCGCAAACCTGCTTGCCGTCGGGATAAGTAATGCAGAATTCACCCGAGTCCAGATCTGCCCAGACCGTGGTGCCGTCCGCGTAGGTGGTACGGCGCTTGCGGGTAGTCTCGTCCAGAATCTCGTGGCTGACCAGCTCGCAAAGTGCGGTTTTTGCGTGCAGCTCCAGACCGATCTTGGCGTATGCAATATCCTCTGCGTCAAAGCCCGTGCCCACGTAGACCGTGCCGCCGCACAGAAGTCCCCAGAGGAAGGGCGAATCGGTGCAGGCAATGCCCCATGCGCCACGGCAGTGAATGCCATCCCACGGCACGACCATGCAATCGTGGAACACCAAGCTGAACAGCGGGATCGGCACGCCCACGTTGACCTTATCGGGCGCATCAAAGCTGGAGCAATGGAAGGGGGTATGGTGGCAGAGCGCCAGCGAATCGATCACGCAGTCAATGCCCTCCTCGGAGGAAGGAATGATGCCGCGCGAGGTCAGCAAGTCCAGACAATGGCGGCGGTTCTGCGCACATCCCTCACGGGTGACGCGGTGCGCGGGATTGAAGCACTCATCCAGCTCCACCACCGAGAAAACGTCCAGATACGAGCCGTCGGGCTTGAGTCCCAGACGCTCAAATTCATCGTAATTGTCGCGTACGTAGTCGGGCGCGAGTGCCGAGCACAGGAAGGTGTGCGCGCCGCCGTACCAATAGTCGCTCAGGAAGTGGCTGCCGTCGAAATACTCAACCGCATTTTCAATATCAAATCCGGGGGAATCGTAATAGTAATCACGGTACTGGTCGTGAATGCCGTACAGATACCCCAGCTCATGGCAGGTATCGCGCAGCACGCGCAAGCCCTCTTCCCCGCCCGCAGCCTCGTGAATGGGGAAAGGCTTGGGGTGCAGGTTATCGTAGCCGTGACAGCCCCAGCCGTCCAGGTGCAGGTACGCCTTCTCCAGACCGTTTTCCTTGAGCTTGCGCAATCTGTCCGCCGTTTCGGTAAAGGGGATCCACCAGTCGTTGTTCTCGGGATGGTCGGGATCGTAATAATGCGTTCCCTCCTTGATATGCACCGCTGCCACCGTATGCACCACGGGCGAGCCGATCAGGTACTCGACCTTGGGATTATGCGCGATCTTTTCGCGCAGCGTGACCAGGTGTCCGCGCTCGGCGCGGTATGCGCGGTAGATCTTGGCGATGGTGACGAAATCACCCTTGGCAAAAAAGCCGTAGATCATGCGGCGCGTATAGGACATGGTGCCCAGCGAGGGAATAAAGTAAGGCTGCACCTCCTCGCCCACAAGGCTGTAGCGCGCATCGTAGGGCGTATCAAAAATGGCAGCGTAGCCGCAGCCCTGCTTGACCTGACCGAACAGCGGCATATAGCCGTCGCGCTCAAAGATCATGCCGTTGATGATCTGAATGGGATGCCCTGCAGGCACCAGCGTGCCCTGCATTCTGGGCAGGACGGTATAGCCCTCGCCCTCCTTAGCATCAAACTGCATGCGGGGCGGATACACCAGCGCAGCAATATTGCCGGGGGCGTCGCCACGCACGTCTGCCTGTACGCGCAGCTGTCCCGATGCGGGATCAATGCCCACAAAGGTGTCTACCGTGAAAGGAAACGCGTTGCCCGCCGCATCACAAAAGCCTGTATAGGTTGCCTGTACACCGTTCATGTTGCCCAGCTTGCGCGTCTTGCTCTCGCACTTTGCCGTGCGGAAGGTCAGCTCCTCGCCGCCGCCTAAGCGCAGGCAGGCGTCGTCGATCCAGCTCCAGGTCACGTCACTGCCCTGCACACCCACGCGCAAAGCAACCGCCTCGGGATCGTATTCCAAGCGCAAAAGATCGGATTGAATGAGGTATTGCATCATAGCCTCCTTGTTTTTTCACAAAATTTTACCCAAAACAGCGCTAAAGCCGCCAACAGGAGCGTCAGTTTCCATAGTTGCGGCTACAAAATTATCGTCAGTATTGGGCGGGGCGCGGCGCCTTTCCAAAAAGGACACCACAACATTTTTATTATAACACAAAAAATTCCGCTTGTAAAGAGGTTTTTGGCAAAAGGCACAATATTCTGCGCTTTCAACAAAACTTTATTGTAAACTTTGTGGTTTCCGCATATTGCAAAATCCAAAAAAGTGTGCTACAATATAGACACAGGAAAGGAAGGTACAAACCAATGAACAACTAAGTACCGGACACCCTGCAAAGGCAGCGAACGAAAAGAGGTCTGAGATACCGATATATTTCGACCGATGAGCATTCCGGTCGACCCACCAAGTCCTTTGCATCGGCGTCATTCACCACTCGCCTTTTGGATGGCAAGCATCACAACGAAAACCAGCGGTATTCTCCTTAGAGAATGAGGACATTTGTGTTTTGAGCGTGTGAGAAAAAGCACAAAAGGTAGATTACGAAAGTGAGGATTAAGAAAGATGTTAGATACCAAGAACGACGAGAAGTGACCCTTGATCGCGGATTTACAACCCGAGGTCAAGGGTCACTTCTCATTTACGTCAAAAATAGATTCGTCCTTGCGCGGCAAGGGCTTTTTTTATTGTGCAAATGTTGCGGATTTTCTTGCTTTTTGCAAAAGAGTATGCTATAATTACTCTGTATAAGTATGTTATGTCCTATTATTGCATGGAAAGAGGCGCCGGCATCGCCCAAGCGCCGCTGCCAAAGAGGGCTGACAACACAAAAAAGATTGCGAGGAATATCATCATGTTGAAAATTACTGTTTGCATCGGTAGCTCCTGTCACATCAAGGGGTCTCGTCAAGTCGTAGAGCAGCTGCAAGAGCTGATTGAAGAGCACAAGCTGCAGGATCAGGTGGAGCTGTGCGGCACCTTCTGCCTGGGACAATGCCAATCCGGCGTTTGCGTTACCGTGAATGACAATTTCCATTCCGTATCTCCCGAAACCGTTTCCGAATTTTTCGCAAACGAAGTTCTGGCTAAGGTATAAGCAATCAAGAAAGGGGGTAAGGTCATATGGCACTGACAAAATGCCTGACACTCAAAAAATCCAACTGTACAAACTGCTATAAATGCATTCGCTACTGCCCCGTGAAGGCGATCCGCTTCTCGGGTAACCAGGCGCACATTATCGATAACGAATGTATTTTGTGCGGCAGATGCTTCGTCGTTTGCCCGCAGAACGCAAAAGAGCTGGTGGACGGCACCGAAAAGGTGCGCGTGCTGCTGCAGAGCGGCAGCCCCGTGATCGCCAGCCTGGCTCCCTCCTTTATTGCCAACTACGAGGGCGTTGGCATTGAGTCGATGCGCGCAGCACTGGGCAAGCTGGGCTTTGCCGACGTAGAGGAGACCGCCATTGGCGCAACCATCGTCAAAAACGAATACGAGCGCATGCTGCACGAGGAGCAAAGAGACGTGATCATCTCCTCCTGCTGCCACTCGATCAACCTGCTGATCCAGAAGTATTTCCCCTCTTGCCTGGAGTATCTTGCCGACGTCATGTCGCCTATGCTGGCGCACGGCGCGGATATCAAGAAGAGATACCCCAATGCCAAGACCGTTTTCATCGGTCCCTGCGTGGCAAAGAAGGACGAGGCGGACTACTACCAGGGTCCCATTGACGCCGTGCTGACCTACGAGGATCTGACCAAGTGGTTTGAGGCAGAGCACATTGTGCCCGAGCAGGGTCTTGACCAGACCGAGCAGAGCCGCGCACGCTTCTTCCCCACCACGGGCGGCGTGCTTAAGACCATGGAGCAGAACATCTCCGGCTACACCTACGTGGCTGTGGACGGCGTGGACAACTGCATCCAGGCGCTGCGCGACATTGAGCGCGGCAAGCTGCACAAGTGCTTTATTGAAATGTCCGCATGCGTGGGCAGCTGCATTGGCGGCCCCGTTATGGAAAAGATCAACAACACCTCGCACGTAACCGACTACCTGCTGGTGGCGGATTATGCGGGCGAGCGCGATTTTGAGGTAGAGCAGCCCACTCCCATGCTGCTCAAGAAGAACTTCACCATCATCGAGCAGCACATGCAGCCGCCCACTGAAGCGGAGATTATGAGCGTGCTGCGCCAGATGGGCAAATTCAAGGCTTCGGACGAGCTGAACTGCGGCTCCTGCGGCTACGATACCTGCCGCGAAAAAGCAATTGCCGTCATTCACGGCAAGGCAGAGATCTCGATGTGCATGCCTTACCTCAAGGACAGCGCAGAAAACTTCTCGGATACCATCGTCAAGAACCTGCCCACCGGTCTGATCGTGCTCAACGAAAACCTGGAGGTGCAGCAGATCAACCGCGCCGCACGCAAGATCATGAACATCCGCTCGGCATCCGACGTGCTGGGTGAGCCGGTTGTGCGCGTGCTGGATCCCAGCGTATTCTTAAGCGTGCGCAACACGGGCAGAACGGTGCGCGACCAGCGTACTTACCTTGCCGAATACAAGAAATACGTGGAGCAGACCGTGGTGTACGACCCCGACTCCCGCGTGCTGATCGGCATGATGCGCGACGTGACAGACGAGGAAGCCGATAAGGAAAAGAAGGCAAAGATCAACAAGCAGACCGTGGAGGTTGCAGACAGCGTGGTAGAAAAGCAGATGCGTATCGTACAGGAGATCGCGTCGCTTCTGGGCGAGACTGCTGCTGAGACCAAGATCGCGCTGACCAAGTTAAAGGAGTCCATCGACGATGAATGATTTGTGTGCAGATATCGGCTATAAAAGCATCAATCACTTCGGCGAGGAGCTTTGTGGCGACCACGTTGATATTGTGGAGCAGGACGAAAATTCCACCGTTATCGTGCTGGCAGACGGGCTGGGCTCGGGCGTAAAGGCAAGCATTCTTTCCACGCTGACCTCCAAGATCATCTCCACCATGATGGCTGCGGGCCTGCCCATTGAGGAATGCGTTTCCACCATTGCCGCAACCCTGCCCGTTTGCTCGGTGCGCGGCGTGGCGTATTCCACCTTTACCATCCTCCACCTGCTCAACAACGAAACGGCGGAGATCATTCAGTACGATAACCCCCACGTCATTGTCATTCGTGACGACGAGGTATACGATTACCACAAGACCGAGGTGACCATTGGCGGCAAAAAGATCTACCACTCGACCGTGCGTTTGCAGGAGGGTGACGTCTTTATCGCCATGAGTGACGGTTGTCCGCACGCGGGCATGGGTAACAAATACAACTTTGGCTGGAAGAGAGAGGAAATTGCGGCTTACATGCAGGCGCTGGTTGCCGGCGGCTACACCGCAAAGAACCTGTCAACCATGCTGGTGGAGGAATGCGACAACCTCTACGGTCATAAGCCGGGTGACGATACCACGGCTTGCGTGGTCAAGATCCGCAAGAGAGAGCCCATGAACATTCTCTTTGGCCCACCCTCCAACCGCGACGACGCAAACCGCATGATGGCACTGTTCTTCTCCAAGGAGGGCAAGCACATCATCTGCGGCGGTACCACCTCCTCGATCGCCTCCAAGTATCTTGGCAAGCCCGTGCGCGTCAGCCTGAACTTTGAACAGAGTGATATTCCTCCCATCGCGCATATCGACGGCGTGGATCTGGTTACCGAGGGCGTCATCACCATGAACAAGGTCATTCAATACGCCAAGGACTATCTGGGTAACAACCAGTTTTACGAGGAATGGAACTTCAAAAAGGACGGCGCTTCCATGATCAGCCGCCTGCTGTTTGAGGAAGCCACCGACATTAACTTCTACGTGGGCAGAGCGATCAACCCCGCACACCAAAACCCTGACCTTCCCATCAACTTCAACATCAAGATGAATCTGGTCGAGGAGCTTTCCTCGTGCCTGAAAAAGATGGGTAAGAGAATCAAGGTGAGCTATTTCTAAGGAGGACTCCATGCGCAAATTTGACACAAAGGTACAGCATTTGAAATACAAGGTGCTGCGCGAGGTGGCACGCCTTGCCTGGGAGGACACGCTGCTGGAGAATATGATGGATATTCCCAAAAAGCTCTCGCCCGGCAAAAAACCCACCGTGCGCTGCTGCGTATACAAGGAAAGAGCGATCCTTGGCGAGCGCATCAAGCTGGCTATGGGTGGCGACAAGAATAATCCCAATGTGATCGAGGTCATTGAGATCGCATGCGACGAATGCCCCGTAGGCGGCTACGAGGTCACCAACGCCTGCCGCGGATGCTTAGCGCACCGCTGCGAGGACGTTTGCAAGTTCGGCGCACTCTCCTTTGACCGCGACCACGTGGCACACATTGATAAAAGCAAATGCAAGGAATGCGGCGCGTGCGCAAAGGTTTGCCCCTTTGCCGCCATTGTCAGCCGCAAGCGTCCTTGCCAGAACGCCTGCAAGGTCAAGGCGATCTCCATGAACGAGGATAAGTCGGCAAAGATCGATAACTCCAAGTGCATCCAATGCGGCGCATGCGTATACCAGTGCCCGTTTGGTGCCATTACCGACAAGTCCTACATTCTCGACGCGATCGAGATCCTCAAAAACAGCAAAAAGAACAGCGGCGAGAGCGGCAACAAGGTCTACGCCATCGTAGCTCCCTCCATTTCCTCGCAGTTCTCCTACGCAAAGCTGGGTCAGGTCATTACCGGCTTGAAGAACCTGGGCTTCCACGACGTCATTGAGGCGGCGCTGGGTGCAGACATGGTGGCGCTTGCCGAAGCCAAGGAGCTTTCCGA
>JAZRQR010000144.1:0-17339 GCA_045650025.1 Eubacteriales bacterium | reverse complement strand
AATCCCAACAAAAACAGTCGTAGGGGCGATCAGTGATCGCCAGCACCTACAGCAACTATCTATAAAAGCAATCAAGGACTGCATCAAAACGATACAGTCCTTAATTTTTGCTCCTATTTGCCGCTAATCCCGCAGCCCCATTGCGAGGTGTTTTTGTTTCGGTTTTTTCTCAGTACAGCTTGAAAAATATCTCTGCTGAGGGACAGCCTTCGGGATTGGTTGCCTTCAGATACTCATAGTACGCATATCGGAACACGCGCACCTCAATGCCTTCGGGCAGGAGTCTGCCGTAAACGTAGTAGTAATTCACACCGTCCACGCTCACGCCGCTCTCGCCCTCAATGCGCAGGGAATTGTAATCTGCTATGATATAGGTTGTTTCGGAGCCAACGGCATACATCCAATAATTGGGGATAAAGTTTCCGCTTTCATCAAGCACGGGACGGACGGTATTCGCCTTGAGATCTTTCACTTGATAGTAGATGTTCGCATCGTACTTGTTTTTTTCAAGCGTTGGTCTTTCAAAGGGGCTGACGGTCGGGTATATGACCTGAATGCCGGTGTTGTTTTGGTACTCCTGAATGCTTTGGTATTCCTCTTGACTTACGATGTAATATTTGTCAAAGCCCATTGCCAGATAGGCGTTTACCTTTACGTCGGTATAGATGTTTTCCTCGGCATTATACGTGGAGTCTATCACCGGATTGTACCCCGTCTCTTGATAGATGGCGCGATATACGTTCATTTGCGCTTGCGAGCGTTCGGAATATTCCTTGATCGCTTCCGGTGGCAGTTCTTCGTTTGGTAATTTCTCGTTGGCACAGCCGACCAAGGCAAAAAGCGTCAGAATCAAGGATAAGATTAGCAGCAAAACAATGCTTCTTTTCATAAATTCCTCCTGATCGGTATGGCAGCGCTTTACTGATGCGGATTGAAGTTTCTGTCCAGGCGCAGACCCATGGTGTCGGATACGGGAACCGAGAAGGTAACCGTGCCCAGCTCAGGCTTTTCGCTTGCCTGGTGCATCAGCGCCTGCATAATGGGCTTGCGCTGTGCCTCGGTTGCAACGATCAGCACGGTGTCCTTTTCCTCGGCAAGCGTCATGCCGAAGAAGTGGTCGTCATCCTTGCCGTAGGTGCCCTTGGCACGCACCACCGTGCCGCCGCCTGCGCCTGCAGCGCGTGCTGCCTCCATGGCAATATCGGAGCAGCCCTTGTTGAGAATTGCGATGATCAGATGTGTATTGAATTCCATTTTAACAACCTCTCTTTCCTCTGCGTCGGTTTTGCCCGTCAGTGCCTGCATGGAGCGAATGCCGCCCATGCTGTTCACGGGAATGACCAGACCAATACCGCGACCGGGGAGATCGATCTCCATCTGGTCGGGCAGTGTGTTTAAAACGTCCTTTGTTTGCTGCTTGCCGATGACCGAAAGCAGGATTGTCTTTTCGGTCTGCTCAATGCCCAGCAGATCCAGCGTTTTGTTTTGCGCCGTGCCGTGGCAGGGCAGCGTGGTGTACGAGGCAAGTCCGTGTCGCGAAAAATATTTTTCATACGCCGTGCGATCCTTCTCGCGCGCAATAATTAGCAATAAATTCAACTCTTTCATAGAATCTCCTTACAGATCGATGATATCTTCGTCGATGGGAACGAACTCTGCCTCTGCGGGTGTCTTCTTGGCGGTCAGGTTACGGATGTACCAGATCAGACCCGGAATCTGCACCGCGATCAGGGGCGTCATGGCAACAAAGGCAACGACACCGAACGCGTCGGTTGCGGCGTTTCCTCCTACCGCCTTACAAGCACCCATGGCAAAGGGGAGCAAAAATGCCGCGGTCATGGGACCCGATGCCACGCCGCCTGCGTCAAACGCGATGGAGGGGAAGGGCGCGGGGACGATGATGGTAAGCAGCAGCGCAATGGCATAGCCGGGAATCAAAAACCACATGATGCTCACGCCGGTCAGCACGCGCAGCATGGCAAGTGCAATCGAGCAGGCAACGCCGATGGATAGGCAACGCAGCACGGTCTTGCGCGCGATCGTGCCGGCGGTGACGGTGTTGACCTGCTTGGTCAGCACGTGCACGGCAGGCTCGGCTTGTACGATGAAATAACCGATGATGGCACCGATGGGAACGACGATGAAGCGCAGCACGCCCTTGTCCGGATCGGCAAGACCCGTGCCCAGCTGGTAGCCGCAGGGGGAAAAGCCGATATTGGCGCCGAGCAGGAACAAAACCAGACCCAAATAAGTATATCCCAATCCCACCAGGATCTTATGCAGCGCACGCTTGGTCAGTGCATTGCCGGGCTTTCTTGCGCACAGATGGTGGAATAGGAAGAAGCCTACCGAGATGGGACCCAGTGCCATCAGCACCTCCCAGAGCTGGTGAGGCAGCTGCTTGAGGAAGGGGATGGCGATTTGGTTGGATTGCGTCAGGGTTTCCACCGCACCCAGGTCACCGGGGTCGATCTCGCCGCCTACCAGCAAGCCAAGGATCATGACCGCCGAGATGGGGCCAACCGAGGAAAGCGCAACCAGACCAAAGCAGTCCTTGTCCGCGCCGCCGTCCGAACGGCTGGAGGCAACGCCCACGCCAAGTGCCATAATGAAGGGCACGGTCATGGGGCCCGTGGTCACACCGCCCGAGTCAAAGGCGACCGCCCAGTAGTTTTGGGGAACCAGGAACGCCATAATGAACACGCCGACGTAGCAGATCCAAAGCAGCACCGAAAGGTTGACCTTGAACAGAATACGCAGCATGGCGACTACCAGGAAAATACCCACGCCCAAGCCGACCGATGCGGTCAGAACAAAGGGCTTGATATTGGGAACGTAGGTGGCAAGCACCTGCAGGTCGGGCTCACAAATGGTGGCGAGGAAGCCGACGAAGAAGGAAAGGAATACCACAAGCCAGACCTTGCGTGACTTGGTCATTTGCGAACCGATGTATTCGCCCATGGGGATCATGGACATATCCGAGCCCAGCGAGAACAGACCCATACCCAGGATGAGCAGGATTGCGCCCAGCAAAAAGGAGAGCAACGTTCCCGCGTGTACGGGCGAGATGGTCGTTACCAGTAAAATGGTGATCAGCGTTACGGGCATAACGGCGGCAAAGGATTCCTTGATTTTTTCAAGTAATACCGTTTTTTCAAACAAGAGATCTATGCACCTCACTTTAATGTTATCCTATTAAAATATATTATAACGAATTTTATTTTATCATTGGTGAACATTTTGTAAAGTTCTGTTTGACAAGCGCGAAGGAGTGTGCTATACTGTTGGTATCGAAAAATTCTGACAGAAGGTGATCGGATTTTTATGACCAACCAGGTAAGTGATTCCGTCTTGTCGTTTGATTACGACGACGTGTTGGATGTGATTTTGGATATTGGCTGCCGCTTGCTTGAATCCGGAGCGGAGGTGCGCCGTGTGGAGGACACCGTGGAGCGCTTGTGTCTGGCGTACGGCGCGCACGACGTGGACGTGTTTTCCATCGTGGTGCTGGTGGGCGTGACCGTGGAGGGTCCCGACGGCAACCACTACACTCAGATCCGCAAGGTGGGCAGCATCGGCAACAGTCTTGTACGCATTGAAAAGCTCAATGCGCTCTCGCGTAAGCTTTGCGCATGCCCCGAGGATCCCGGAGCGGTGAAGAGAGAGGTCAAGCAAATTTGCGAGAAAAAGACATACTCTGCGTTTTTTATGCATTTCAGCGCAGCCATTGCAGCAGGCGGCTTTGCCATGTTCTTTGGCGGCAATTGGATGGATGGCTTGGTGGCAGCAGCTATCGGCGTGTTGATCATGATGTTCAGCCTGTACACGCCCGCTAAGGTCAACGGCACGCTGAAAACCTTTGTTACGGCACTGGTGGCGGGATTGGCGGCGCTGGGCGCTTGTGCGCTGCTGCCGGGCTGCCAGCCGGGCGAAATTATGATCGGTACTATCATGCTTATGATCCCGGGTCTTGCCCTTGGTACCTCGCTGCGCGATCTGTTTGGCGGCGATATGGTTTCGGGTCTTTTGCGCTTTGTGCAGGCATCGTTCACTGCGGCGATCATTGCGGCGGGCTACGGTCTTGCATGGCTGACGTTAGGAGGTCTGGTATGAGCTGGGGACAGGTTGCGTATCTTACCGCGGCGTGTACCGTCGCACTTTTGGGCATTGCCGTCATTTTTGACGTACCTCCCAAGAAAATGCTGTGGGCAATGATCGGCAGTATCATTTCCTGCATTATCATGCTGATTGGAGATAAGTACGGACTCGATCCGCTGCTGACCAATATGCTGGCAACCGCCTTGCCTTGCGTGTATTGCGAGATCATGGCGCGCTTGCTCAAAACACCCACCACCGTGTTTATGATCCCGTCGCTTTTGCCGCTTGTGCCGGGAAGCAGACTGTACTATACCATGTTTTATCTGTTCAGCGGCGAGCAGGAGCTGTTTCTGGATAACATGCTGGTCGCGGTCAAAATCTGTACGGGTATTGCGCTGGCGATCATTGTGGTCACGGGTGCTGTGCGCTGGCTGGAGGCTGCAAAAAAGCAAAAGCTGGAAAGAGAAAAGGAACAAGTACAAGTGTAAAAAAGAAAAGAACCTCGTCGGGGCTGACAAATTAACGGTGAAAATAAGTGAAGCAGAAGTCTTTGTAGGCTTCTGCTTTTGCTATAGAGATATTACGCACAGAAACCGTTTGAATTCGCGCTCTCCCCCCTGCGCTTGGAACAAGCCTGCGCCAGCCTCCCCCCCTCCCGGAGGGGGGCTTAGATAGTAGCATCGCGTCCTTCTAAACCGACACGCAACTGACAACGGTAACTTGAGGTATCGAAATCTGTGTGAAAACCGATAATTCAGCGGTCAACTTAAAAAGAATGAGCAGACCACCTACAAAGCCCCCCTCCGGGAGGGGGGAAGGCTGGCGCAGGCTTGTTCCAAGCGCAGGGGGGAGAGTGCGAGTAGAATGGATTTATGACGCAAATGCGGCAACGAAATTTGCTATATTGCATAAATAAGCAGGAAGCTGCTCAAAATCGAACAAATTCCTGCTATTATTCCGCTATTTCCGCAGCCCGTTCGAGGTGCTTTTTTGCGTCAGTTCTGCTTTTGTACGCTCTTGTATTCGTCGTAGAAACGGTAATAGGGGCAGTGTCCGGTATTGCGCGAAAGAAAATCGCACATATCATCCTCGTCCAAGGAGACCAGGCACACGTATGCGTCCCAATCCGGGTCATAATCGTAAAATTCGCAGCTCTCGCAGCTGCCCTGCATCTTTTTGCTCTTATCTGCCATTGCGGTCGCCTCACTTTCCGTTCCTATTATAACATGCGCGCGTAAAAGTGTCAAGAATTTTACGGCGGTACTGGACAAAATGGTGGAAATGTGGTATAATATATATAGGATTTAGCAAAGGAGAGTTGCTCTGATGACGAATAATACCGCAACGAATACGTCGCCCACCAAACAATGCACCAAAATGGGATTGGATTGGATCCGCGTGGTGCTGGGCATTATCATTTTAAGCGTGCTGCTTGGCGCGTCGCTTTCCATGATCAACGGTAAGTTTGCCGAAAAGCAAGCCGAGCTGGTGGAGGATAGCAAAAAGGATTTTGGATGGGTCGTAATCACAGTAGGGTACACCTTGCCGCTGATCCTTGCATGCGCGGTGCCCGTGGTGATGTGCGTGGGCAGCAAGCGCGATGCGCAGCGCAAGCACCTGATCAAGGGCTTGATCATTGCAGGCGCGGTGATCGTGATATTTGGTGTGGTATGCCCCAAGCATATCTCGGATATGGTCAAGGAGCGCGAGTTCTGCGAGATGCTGGAGCAGCGCGCCGAGGATGAGGAGGATTTCGTATATCCCAAGGATCAGCCTACGCTTGAGGAAGTCACTACCGAGATGGAGCGCGCGGTCAAGTGGACGGCAAAGGCGGCGCTGGGACTTGCTGTGGTGGGCGCTTATCAGGGCGCACGCTATAAAAAGCTGCGCGACGGCGACCGGGACGACGAGGTGCCCGAGGACGAGACCACGGATGAATATTTGCCCGACGTGGACTGGGTGAAGGGAAACAAGGAATAAAAAACTTAAAATTTCCAAAAGAATTTTTTAAAAACCTATTGACAAACGCGAAATTTGTGCTATAATTAAGACACAATCTCAATAAGGAGCCAGACACAATATGAGAATGAGAAAAACGCATCAGACCGAGCTTGTTATGCAAGCCGTGCATGCGTTGGATCATCCGACTGCGAACAACGTCCTGGACGCGGTTCACGAGCTGGATCCCGCTGTGTCGAGAGCGACGGTGTTTCGCGTATTGGCAGAGGCTGCCGAAAACGGAGAGCTGCAACGCTTGGTCCTGGCAGGGAGCTCGGATTGCTTTGACATCACGCTCGGGCGGCATGCGCACATGGTGTGCAGCAAATGCGGCGCGATCAGTGACGTGGACATTCCGGACACCTCAGGGATTGAGAGCGGTGCCGTGGCTGTAAGTGGCGGTAGGATCGACGCATTTCACGTACAATTTTTCGGGCTGTGCCCCGAATGCAATAGGGGAGAAACCCAAACAAACAATTAATTCATTTATAAAAAGGAGAATTTCACTATGGAACTCAGAGGATCTCAGACCGAAAAGAATTTGATGGCTGCATTTGCAGGCGAATCTCAGGCAAGAAACAAGTACACCTACTACGCTTCCAAGGCTAAGAAGGAAGGCTACGAGCAGATCGCTGCTATTTTTGAAGAAACCGCTAACAACGAAAAAGAGCACGCAAAGCTTTGGTTCAAGCTGCTGCACGACGGTGAGGTTCCGGACACCATGACCAACCTCAAGGATGCTGCAGAGGGCGAGAACTACGAGTGGACCGATATGTACGCAGGCTTTGCAAAGACCGCTCGTGAGGAAGGCTTTACCCGCATCGCTTACCTGTTCGAGGCTGTTGCTAAGATCGAGAAGGAGCATGAGGAGAGATATAAGAAGCTGCTGGGCAACATTGAGAACAAGATCGTGTTCTCCAGAGACGGTGAGGCTATCTGGGTCTGCCGTAACTGCGGTCACATCGTAGTTGGTAAGGCTGCTCCCGTTATGTGCCCCGTTTGCGCACATCCCCAGGCTTACTTTGAGATCAAGGCTGATAACTATTGATCTGCCGATCCGTAAGGAATATGGCGACCCGCATTTTGCGGGTCGCTTTTTTTGCGTATGCGGGGCGCTTTTGCATATATGGCAAGCAAAACGGTGCATGGGATGCATGAAATATGCATCAAAAAATGCATAAAATTAATGAATATTCATTCGTTAGTCGAAAATACACAAATAATTGGCAAGAAGATTGCAATATTTGTGCATAAATTTTACAAAAAGGGGTTGACAAATGCTGTATAACGGTGTATAATTATGCACATAATTCAAGTGCGAAACGCACACACCCAAAAAGGAGAAACACCATGAAAAAGATTATTGCAATGCTGATGGCTATGATGCTGGTAGTATCCGGTATCGCCCTGTTCACCGCTTGTGACAACAACAACGCCACCGAGGACACCACCGCTGCCCAGACCACTGAGGCTGCTACCGAAGCTGAGGTTAAGGTTCTCAAGATGGCTACCAACGCTTACTTCCAGCCCTACGAGTTCTACCAGGATGGCAAGATCGTCGGTATCGACGCTGAGATCGCTGCTGCTATCGCTGAAAAGCTCGGCATGGAGCTTGAGATCGTAGATATGGAATTCGACTCCATCATCACCGCTGTTAAGGAAGGCTCCGTTGACTTTGGTATGGCAGGTATGACCATTACCGAGACTCGTCTGCTTGAGGTTGACTTCTCGATCTCCTACGCAAACGGCGTTCAGGCTATCATCGTTAAGGAAGGCTCCGCTATCACCTCTGTTGACGATCTGTACGCAGAGGGCGCATCCTATAAGGTAGGCGTGCAGCTGGGCACCACCGGTGACATCTACGCAACCGACGACTTCGGTTCCGAGAACGTTACCACCTATGCAAACGGTAACGAGGCAGTGCTGGCTCTGCTGGGCGGCAGCGTTGACTGCGTGATCATCGACAACGAGCCCGCTAAGGCTCTGGTTGCTGCAAACGAGGGTCTGGCCATTCTGGAGACCGCGTATGCAAACGAGGACTACGCAATCTGCGTAAACAAGGAAAATGCTGACCTGCTGGCTCAGATCAACCAGGCTATCAAGGAGCTGACCGCTGACGGCACCATCGATGCCATCATCGCAAAGTACATTAAGTAATTCAATCCAAAACCGGATACGAAAACGTGGGATGGGCGACCATCCCACGTTTTCGGGGTTATAAAGACGATTTTTGAAAGGGAATTATTACATGAAAAAGCCTTTGGATAACAACAAAAAGAGGCTGTACATCAACATTGGCTTGGTTGCATTGGCAGTTTTGCTGGTTGCGGGTGTATTTGCCGTGGATGCGCTTGCCAACCGCAAGGGTGAGCTGGATCTGACGGCAGAGCAGGCGCAGGCGTATATTGAGCAAACGCTGGAAAGCTTGCCCACAACCGGTGCGGAGTGCTCCAAGTACACCGTGGAGAACACGCAGGTGGAGGTACTGAGCGTAGAGCTCGGCAAGGCAAGAGAGTTTGTGGTGCGCATCAAGTATTCCTCTCCCGATGCGGCAGGCATGTACGAGGCGCATAAGAACGAGCTGTTCTGCATGGTGCACGAATATATTCTGCAAAGAGAAGCGGAGGGCAAGAAGGTCAACGCAACCGCGATTCAGATCTTTGTAGAGGGACAGATCAAGACTCTGCTTGAGCAGCAGGGCAACGTGCAGGGCGAGATCGACGTGTATTTCTACGATACGCGCGGCGAAGAGCCTGTGATGTATTTGTCCGATGACGCCTTGAACGCGCTTCTTGGCGGCTACGTATCGGTCAAGGATGACATTATGGATACCACCGAGTTTACCTACGGTGGCGAGACCGTTTCGATCTCCAACAACAATACCTTCCGTAAGGGCATCAACCAGTGCTTTGGTCTGATCAATTACGATGCAAAGATTCCGGACACCTCCTCGCCTCTGCAGCAAAAGATCAACAGCCTTGGCGATGAGTTTTACCGCAACTTTATTGAGGACAACCGCTGGACGTATCTGGTAGAGGGTCTTGGCAACACGCTGGCAATCACGGCACTTGCGCTGCTGCTGGGTATCGTGCTGGGTATCGTGACCTCGCTGGTTCGTATTGTACACGATAAGACCGACAAGCTGTATTATCTGGATAAGCTGGTCAAGCTGTATATTTCCGCCATCCGCGGCACGCCTGTTATGGTGCAGCTATTGATCATTTATTTCGTGCTGCTGCTGCCCGTGGGCATTGAAAAATTCCCCGCAGCCGTGCTTTGCTTCGGTCTGAACTCGGGCGCATACGTTTCCGAGATCATCCGTGGCGGCATTATGTCGATCGACCAGGGACAAACCGAGGCGGGCAGATCGCTTGGCTTTGGCTTCTGGCCCACCATGTGGCACATCGTCATTCCGCAGGCATTCAAGGTAGTCCTGCCCAGCTTGTGTAACGAGTTTATCACGCTGCTCAAGGAGACCTCGGTTGCCTTCTACATCGGTGTTGCCGATCTGACGCGCGGCGGTATCAAGATCCGTTCGCAAACCTACAGTAACTTTATGCCGCTGTTGGCGGTAGCCATTATCTATTTTGTGCTGGTGCTTGGACTTACCAAGCTGGTCGGCAATCTGGAAAGGAGGTTGCGTAAGAGTGAGCGATAAGAATACGATCATCAGTGTCAGAGACCTGAAAAAGTATTATGAGGGCGGCGTACATGCGCTGGATGGCGTGGATATGGACGTTGAGCGCGGCGAGGTCGTGGTCATTATTGGCCCTTCGGGCAGCGGCAAGAGCACGCTGCTGCGTTCGCTGAACCTTCTGGAGGTACCCACTGCCGGACACATTTTGGTGGATGGTGTGGACCTGATGGACAAGAAGACAAACATCAACCTGCACCGTCAGAAGATGGGCATGGTATTCCAGCATTTCAATCTGTTCCCGCACATGACGGTGCTGAAAAACATGACGCTGGCGCCCATCAAGCTGCTCAAGAAGACCAAGGCAGAGGCTGAGGAGAGAGCAAATGAGCTTTTGCATACGGTTGGACTTGCAGACAGAGCGAATGCATATCCCAGCCAGCTGTCGGGTGGTCAGAAGCAGAGAATTGCCATTGTGCGTGCGCTTTGCATGCAGCCGGAGGTTATGCTGTTTGACGAGCCCACCTCGGCGCTTGACCCGGAGATGGTAGGCGAGGTGTTGGAGGTTATGAAGGATCTGGCACGCAAGGGCATGACCATGCTGGTGGTCACGCACGAAATGGGCTTTGCCCGTGAGGTTGCCACCAGAGTGATCTTCATGGATGGTGGTGTGATCGTGGAGGAGGGCACGCCCTCGGAGATCTTCGACACCCCCAAGAGTGACAGACTGCAGAACTTCTTGGCGAAGGTGCTGTGATTGATATATTGGATGAACAGGAAAAGGAGCTGCTTTTGGCAGCTCCTTTTTGCATTGGCCACATAGCTTTTTCGTATGATTTTGTGTGACTTTCCCCCGAGTGTCATCCTGAGCGGAGAGGAATTTCACCGCAGAGCGGTGAAATGAAACGCAGTCGAAGTTTTGCGGAATGGATATTTCGCAGAAAACTGCGAAATGGAATGGAGCAAAACCGCAAGCGCGATGAGCGCGCAGCGGGATCTCCGAACGGTTTATGACACGTCTGCCTGCGTAAAGTAATATTTGAAAATAATTGGATTGGGATCGCTTTGAAATTGTAACAAAGGCTGAGCAGACGTTGAGAAAATCCATCGGAGATCCCGCTGCGCGCTTTTGCTATACTCCGTGCCCTGCATGCGACGGGCACTCCGCTCCGCAAAAGTTCGACTCCGCGCTAAGCGCTACGCTCAGGATGACACTCGGGGCATAGGTCGTGTCAATCGGACAGTTTTTGTATTGCGCAAAAAAGAGAGGTCATGCGACCTCTCTTGCGTGTTACGTATTCCGATATTTCTCCCAAGCATTCTTGCTTTGTCTGTGCGCTTTTTCTTTGTCGACCTTGCGTACAAATTCCACGCGGTCGAGGTATCTTGCAAATGCAAAGCCGCCGTAGGTCAGCGTGCCCCAAACGTCCTGCATGCCGTTGTCCATTTCAAATTCGTTGTAGTCGGTCTCCAGGGGCTTGAGCGTTACCATGCGCATCTTATTGCCGAAATTGGAGGCTTGCACCACCATGGTCATACCGGTTGTGTCGGGCTTGTATGCTTCGGGGGCAAGTCCAACGCCTTTTTCCTCTCGCTCTTGGAATCCGTATACGCGTGTGGGGGTGGGGCAGAACAGCATGACCTTGACCAATTTCTGGTCGGGGCGCACGAAAATATGGTCGGTGTCAAATTTCAGCTTTTTCTTGACCGGGATCGGAATCATGGCTTTGGTCATAAAGCGCATGGTGCTTTGCATGGTGGCGTGCGTGCGGTTGAAGGTCACCTGCAGCTTGCGCAGCAAAATCGGCATATACTTGACCGCATAAATCTCCTCGCCCGTGTCAATGACCATATCGGGACCCTTGCGTGCAAAAACCGCCGTGGTCAAGGGGTTGTGTCGCACCTTGAGGTGATAGCCCCTCTCCTTGCATACCTTGCGGATCATGCGGTGCGATTTTGCGCGGTAGCGGGCAACCACAAGCAGCAAAGCAGAAATCGCAATTGCCACGCCTATGGCGGGTACCAGCAGGGCGATCCAACCGTGAATATGAAAGAGCGCCAAGCTGATCATGGTAAAAGGGAAGATGTACAAAATACCGATGAAAATGACCAGCAGCGTCGCTGCCGTCTCGGGTATGAGCCAAATCAGCTTTTCAAGCTTATCGTCTTTGTTTTTTTGAGTCGCGCGCCGTGGATGCGGTTTCATGGTTTCCTCCTTGGATGCGTCAATCGAACGATTACTGTAATTACATTATACCATCAAATGACCGCGTTGTCAATACCTTATACAAATTTTCTGCAAAAAAAGGGGCAAGCCTTGCGGCTTGCCCCTTTTTGGGGTTAATCCAATTCCTTCATGCCGGTGTACAGCTCGTAGTATCTGCCCCTCAGTGCCAGCAGGTCGTCGTGGTCGCCGCGTTCAATGATCTCACCCTGCTCCAGAACCATAATGGCGTTGGAGTTACGAACCGTGGAAAGACGGTGCGCAATGACAAAGGTGGTGCGGTTTTTCATCAGTCTGTCCATGCCGCGCTCAATGTGGCGCTCGGTACGCGTGTCAACCGAGGAGGTTGCCTCGTCCAGTACCAGAATGGGTGCCTTGGAAAGCGCCGCGCGCGCAATGTTGAGCAGCTGACGCTGACCCTGCGAAAGGTTAGCGCCGTCACCCTCCAGTTTAGTCTGGTAGCCGTGCTCCAAGCGCATGATAAAGCTGTGTGCGCTTGCGGTCTTGGCAGCTGCAATGACCTCCTCGTCGGTGGCGTCCAGTCTACCGTAGCGAATGTTCTCCATCACCGTGCCGGTAAAGAGGTGGGTGTCCTGCAGCACCATGGCAATATTCTTGCGCAGATAATCGCGCGAGTATTGCTTGATGTCGATGCCGTCAATGGTAATGCTGCCGGATTCAATGTCGTAAAAACGGTTCAAGAGGTTGGTAATGGTGGTCTTGCCCGCACCCGTCGATCCAACGAACGCGATCTTCTGACCGGGATGCGCGTAAAGCGAGATGTTCTTGAGCACCGTCTTTTCGGGCACGTAGCCAAAGGTCACGTCATGGAAGGTCACGTCGCCCTTGATGCCCTCGTAGCCTGCGGTGTTTTGGTCAATGGCATCCTCGGCATCGGGCATTTCGGGGGGCTGATCCATCACCGCAAACACGCGCTCCGCGCCGGCAAGTGCCGAGAATACGGTGGTCATTTGCGTGGAAATGTTGGTAATGGGGAAGGAGAACTGACGGGAGTAGTTGGCAAACACGGTCAGCTCACCGGGGGTAAAGCCGGTCAGCAGCATCATAATACCGCCCACGCCCAGAGTAAATGCAAAGGTGATCTGGCTGGTGTTGCCCATGATGGGACCCATGATACCGCCCCAGAACATGGCGCGGAACTGCTTGCCGCGCAGGTCGTGGTTGAGCAGGCCAAATTCCTCTTCGCACTCCTCTTCGTGGTTGAAGACCTTGATGACCTTCTGACCCGAAACGGTTTCCTCAATGTAGCCGTTGACCGCGCCAAGCGCCGCCTGCTGCTCCTTGTAGAACTTACGGGAGCGCTTTGCCAGCGCCGCGCCGCCCAGACCGAAGATGGGGATAAAGACAATGGTGATCAGCGTCAGCCAGATGTTGGTGGTCAGCATGAACACAAACGTGCCAAGCAGCGTGATCAAGCCTGAGATCAGCGAGGTCAGGGTGTTGGAGAGCATGTGGTCAATGTTGTCCACGTCGTTGGTAAAGCGGGACATGGTCTCGCCTGTGGGGTTGGCGTCAAAATAACGAACCGGCAGCCTTTGCAGCTTCTCAAACAGGTCGTTACGAATCTTTTCCAGCGAGGATTGCGTAATGTGCACCATCAGTCTTGCCTGCGTGTAGGTGGACACAATGCCGCATGCGTAAATGCCGGCGAAGATGCACAGGGCAGCCAGCAGGTAGGGGAAGGGACCGGTCAAGCCTAAGATGTCGGTCAGTGATGCAATGGGTGCGCTCTCTACCAGCGCGGAGATGACCTTGTCGGCAAGCTTGGTAAAGAAGCTGGCGTCTGCCGCCATTTCAACACCTGCTAAGTGGTTGATAACGGGGGAGAGCAGGTAAGAGCCGATCAGCGAGGTCACGGTGCTTGCCAGCATGCAGACCAGCACCATGATCAGCGAAAAGGTGTGGGGGCGCAGGTAGCCAAGCAGGCGCGCAATGGTGTGCCCCGTGTTCTTGGGCTTGCCGCCCATGCCTCTGCCGGGAGGACCTCCGCGACCGGGACCGTGTCCGCCGCCGGGGCCGCCGGGACCGTGTGAGGATTTTGCATATTGCTTTTGCAGGCTTTCGAGATTACGCTTTGCCATTATGCCGTCACCTCCTTGGTCGTATTGGCGGGAGCAGCGGTTTGCTTGCTCTCCATCTGCGAGATATAAATTTCCTTGTATTCTTCGTTATTTTCCAGCAGCTCTGCGTGCGTGCCGATACCGGTGATCGCACCCTGATCCATGACCACGATGCAATCGGCATCCATGACCGAGGTAATGCGCTGTGCGATGATGATCTTGGTGGAGTTTTTGAGCTCGTTTGCAAATGCCTCGCGGATCTGCGTTTCGGTTGCGGTGTCGACTGCGCTGGTCGAGTCGTCCAGAATCAGGATCTTGGGGTTCTTGAGGAGCGCACGCGCAATGCAAAGACGCTGCTTCTCACCGCCCGATACGTTGGTACCGCCCTGGTCCAGGTTGGTGTCGTAGCCTGCGGGGAAGTTCTGAATAAACTTGTTTGCCTGCGCGTGCTCGGCAGCGGTCTTAATCTCGTCCATGCTTGCGTCCTGGTTACCCCAGCGCAGGTTTTCTTCAATCGTACCCGAGAACAGCACGTTCTTTTGCAGCACCATGCCAACGCCCTCGCGCAGATTGTAAAGCGAGTAATCGCGTACGTCCACGCCGTCCACCAGCACCTGTCCTTCGTCCACGTCGTAAAGACGGGGGATCATGGAAACCAGGCTGGTCTTGCCGCAGCCGGTAGGACCGATAATGCCCACGGTCGAGCCGGGCTGAATGGTCAGGTCAATGTCGGCAAGCACGCGGTCCTCGCTGTTCTTGAAATAGCGGAAGGAGACGTTCTTGAACTCGATCTTGCCTTCGGTCACCTGTGCGTCCTTGCACTTGGCATCGGTGTCGTCAATGTCCGATTTTTCGTCCAGCACCTCGCCCACTCTCTTGCAGGAGGCAAGCGCACGGGAGGACATCATCAAGAGGAAGGTCACCATCATCAAGGAGCTCAGGATCTGGTTTACGTAGGTAATGAATGCGGAAAGGTCACCGATGGGCATGCCGTCCACTACCATGTGACCGCCAAACCACAGAACCAGAATAATGGTCAGGTTCATAAACAACGTCATCACGGGGGAGAGCATGATCATGATCTTGACCGCGCTGGTGCCGGTCATACGCAGATCGCGATTGGCAGCCTTGAACTTTTCGGTCTCCTCGTATTCACGTACAAAGGACTTGACCACGCGCACGTTGGTGATGTTTTCCTGTACGGTGTTGTTCAGACCGTCGATCTTTTCCTGCACCTTGGCAAAGCGGGAGAAGCCGCGCGTGATGATGAGAAGGATGCTGACAAGCATTAAGGGAATGGTGACCGCCAGAATGACAGAGAGGCTGGGCTTGAGCGCGATTGCCATGATCAAGCCGCCAATCAGCATGCCGGGGGCACGCAGCGCCATACGCAACAGCGCGTTGATAAAGTTCTGCATCTGCGTAATGTCGTTGGTCAGACGGGTGACCAGCGAGCCGGTAGAGAACTTGTCGATATTGGCAAACGAGAAGGACTGTACCTTGCCATACACGTCACGGCGCACGTCGGATGCAAAGTAAACAGCCGCCTTTGCGCCAAAGTAAGCACCGCCAACGCCGCCTGCCATCATTAAGAGGGCGGTCAGCACGATCATGCCGCAAACGCCGATCATGTACCAGATGGCGGGGCTTGTCAGGGTATTCGTCACGCCTTCCAAGGAAATGCTCGACCATTCGCCATTGAAAATGGGCATGGAGAATGCCTTGAGCTCCTGGTAGGCAGCACCGAAGTTGATGATCATTGCCAGATATTTGGGCATGAGTACCTCGCCGATGACCTCGACCACCATGGAAAGCGGGCCGAGGATAAAGAAGGGCAGGTAGGGCTTTACGTATTTTAACCAACGTTTCATAAAGTGTCTTCCTTTCCGTGGGTGGTTTGCGTCTGCTCCAGCATGCTGTGCAGGTTTTGCTCAATGCGGGAAAGCGCATTCATCAGCGCGTCCAGCTCGGCATCGTCAAAGCCTTGCACCATGGCATTGTCAATGCATGCAAAAAGCTTCCAGGTCTGATTGATGGCGCTCTGACCCTTTTCGGTCAGCGCAATGCGGTTGCAGCGGCAATCGTCCGTGTCGGCGTCCTTGGTGATGTACCCGTCTGTCTCCAGCTTTTTGAGCGAGACGGCAATGGCGGCGGGGCTTACCGAGAGCTCCTTTGCCAGCTGTGCCTGCGAGGGGATCTCTCCGCGGGAAAGGCGCATGAGCAGCACGTGCTGGGAGCGGTGCAGTCCGGTTTGCGCGGTCACGGTAGCTTCCACCGCCTGGCGGTGCAGCCGATCGGCTCGCACAAACTGCTTGATCACCGCGCGCGCACGGTCTTGCTCGGCTTGTTGAATGGGCGTGTTTTCTTGCACGAAATCAACCTCCGTAAAAATAATTAGCCAGTTAATGATTAACGTGTTAATTATACCACGTTTCGGGATTTTGTCAATAGAGTATTGCCGAATTTTTGCTCCTTTTTTCGAGATTCTTTCGCGCGCACGTACGCGCACGTGCGGTGTTGGCATTTTGCACAATGTTATAGCGAGTCGATAAAAAAATCATAGTAAATACTTTACAAACAGGGCAAGGTGTGCTATAATCAAATTGTAAGCAGAAGGGAACTCGTCCCTGCGCTTGCACAATCAAAACGGAGGTGGCACTTATGAAGACCAACATTATCGGCAGACAACTCAACGTATATGCAGACACCAAGATTCTGATTGAAAAAAAGCTTGCCAAGCTTGATCGTTACTTCAAGGTCGAGCCTGACGCAACCGTTACGCTCAGCCGTAAGCGTAACGTGTCCACCTTGGAAATCACCATTAACGCACAGGGCACGCTGTTCCGCAGCGAGGTGGGAGCGGATTCCTTCCGCGACGCGCTGGATGAATCGATCGACGCCATTGAGCGCCAGATTCGCAAGAACAAAACGCGTCTTTCTAAGCGCATTCGTGAGGATGCATTCCCCGTTGAGGAATTTTTCCCCGAGGACTTTGAGGAAGAGGAGCTGGTCATTCGCACCAAGACCTTCCCCTATAAGCCCATGTCTCCCGAGGAAGCAATCCTGCAAATGGAGCTGATCGGACATCAGTTCTTTGTGTTCGTGGATGACGAGACCCGCGCAACCTGCGTGGTATATAAGAGAAAGGACGACACCTACGGCCTGATTATGCCCGAGTAAATCGGGAATCGCGTACGCGCGACAGGTGTAAAAAACAGGGGAGATCGGCTACGGTCTCCCCCTTTATATGAAAATTTTTAAGCCTTTATAAAAGGGAAAGGATACTTAAGGATATGCAACACAA
>JAZRQR010000143.1:0-1095 GCA_045650025.1 Eubacteriales bacterium | reverse complement strand
ACGCCCAGGAAGGGGCAAATGCCCAAAAATCTTGCAAGCACGTAGTTGTTAACAAGAACGGACGAAAGCAGAATGACAATCAAAGACTTAAACATTACTGCACCTCCTTATTCTCAGCACTTTCGGTGCAAGCGGTGTGGCAGCTGCCTGCATTGGGACAGCCTGCGCAAGAGAAGCTCTTCTTGAGCGGTGCCTTACCGTGCGTCAGCGCGAATACCAACGCGATCAGCAAGCCGTAGACCATCATACCGCCGGGTGCCTTGACCAGCACCTCGATCTTGTAGGGCTCCAGGAATGCAATGGGATTGCCTGCAAAGGATGCAGCGCCCAGCACCTCACGAATGGTTGCCATAACAAGCAGCGCGATGGTAAAGCCCAAGCCCATGCCGATGCCGTCAAGCGCGCTCTTACCAACCGAGTTCTTACCTGCAAACATCTCGGCTCTGCCGAGAATGATGCAGTTAACCGTGATCAGCGGCAGATATACGCCCAGCATTTCATAAAGCGGCGGGAAGCAGGCTTGCACGATCATGGTAACAATGGTTACAAAGCCTGCGATCACAACGATATAGCAAGGAATGCGCACGCTGTCGGGAATAATCTTACGAAGCAGCGAGATCAGCATATTGGAGCAGATCAGTACAGCCATAGCGGCAATACCCATACCGAACGCACCTACGACGTTGGTGGTGGTGGCAAGTGTGGGGCAAGTACCGAGGATCAGCACAAGTACGGGGTTTTCCTTCAAAATACCCTTCAGGAGGATAGACCAATTGCTATTTTTACTCATTAGTTTGCTCCTCCTTCCAGAATTTTCACGGATGCAAAGGCGTGCTCGATCGCCTTCAGGTAGCCATCAGTGGTCATGGTCGCGCCACCGATCGCGTCAATGTTCTTATAATCGCTCTCGGTCTTGCCGTCAAACTGACCGTAGAACTTTTCGTTGGCACATGCGTCACCAATACCCTTGGATTCGTTCTGATAAACTGTAAAGGTATCAATGATCTTGCCTGCAGGCGTCATGGAAACGCGTACCACGATATACTCACCCGATGCGGGATGGTAATCATCGCCGCCCTTGATGCCGTATCCCGC
>JAZRQR010000142.1:0-10331 GCA_045650025.1 Eubacteriales bacterium | reverse complement strand
TAATACAAAGGCGAAACTGGTGATAAATATACAAATCAAGTAAGGAACAAGTGCCTATGTCTAAAGCAATAACGACCTTTGCTTATCCGGCGCAAATGTAACCAAGCGCCTCCAGGCGCTTGGCGGGGTTCTGAATCGGGGCGCAGCGCGAGGAGCTGGTGGAGGGATTCAGAACCCGAATTTGCGTGATCGCTCCCAGAAAGTCGTTCGGGAAACCGGCGCAAATGTAACCAAGCGCGCAGCGCTTGGTGGGGTTCTGAATCGGGGCGCAGCGCGAAAAAAGAGGATATGGTCTTTTGACCATATCCTCTTTTTTGGAGCTGGTGGAGGGATTCGAACCCTCGACCTGCTGATTACGAATCAGCTGCTCTACCCCTGAGCCACACCAGCGACCTTGATATTATAGCATACATCTTTTGAAAATGCAAGCCCTTTTTTATATTTTTTTTATTTTTCTTGTACTTGTATTTCCGGATTCCCGCAAATCAATTGACATTTTTCGCGACATGTGCTATACTGTAAAAAACAAACGCCCCCGAAAGTGAAGGAATACTATGAATCTTTGTGACGTAAGAACCATCAAGCAGATCATGGGCATGTACGGTCTGCACTTCAAAAAGGAATTCGGACAGAATTTTCTGACCGAGAACTTCGTGGTGGAGGACATTGCAGACAACTGCTGCGATGACTACAACTCGACCATTTTGGAGATTGGCCCCGGACTTGGCACTCTGACGCGCGAGCTGGCTGCCAGATACAAAAAGGTGATCTGCCTGGAGATCGATACCGGCATGATCCCCGTTCTGCAGTACACGCTTGCCGATTTTGATAACGTTACGGTGTACAATCAGGACGTCATGCAGGCAGATCTGGACGAGCTGCTGGCAGATGCCTTTGCCTCGGGCCCCGTTGCCGTGTGCGCAAACCTGCCCTATTATATCACCACCCCCATCATGATGAAGCTGCTGGAATCCGGTCTTCCCTTTACCGATATTACGGTCATGATCCAGGCTGAGGTGGCAGATCGCCTTTGCGCCAAGGCAGGAAGCAAGGATTACGGTGCCATCACCGCCGTGCTTGCCTACTACGGCACTACGCAAAAGCTGTTTAAGGTCAAGGCAGGCTGCTTCATGCCCGCGCCCAAGGTGGATTCCACCGTCATCCGCACTCGTCTTTACAAGGAAAAGCCTTACAATCCCAAGGATACTGCCCTGCTCTTCCGCACCATCAAGGCGGCATTTGAGCAACGCCGCAAGACCCTGCCCAACGCGCTTGCCTCCGGCTTTGGCGAGCTTGACAAGCAAACGCTGACCGACGTCATCGTGTCCTGCGGACATAGCGCAGACGTGCGCGGCGAACGCCTCTCCATCGAGGATTTCGTGGCTCTCTCCGACGCGATTTACGATCAGATTCACGCATAATATGTATGTAGGGGCGACCATTGGTCGTCCCTTCTTGTAAGAATGGACCGTGCCCCATTTAGGTGATCCGAATCACATATCGCGCAGGACGACCGATTTACACCTGCGGACAAACCGCGACACGTCTCCCTACCAACGGACATGCCCCTCCCATAAAACCAAAGGACTACGCTTTTATACGTAGTCCTTTCCTTTATTTCTCTTGTTCATTCTTCTCGCGTTTGGAAAACAGGGCGGGCAGCAGCATATAGCATACGACCGCGCTCAATGCGCACACCGAAATTGCAATGGCAAAAATCGTCCAACCAAGCTGCCACGCACCGCACACAAGCCCTAAAATCACGCACGTAGCAGTCGCCAATACCGCCACAATTGCGCTGATGGCTGCATGAAGAAGCACAACGTCCACGCGAAACTTTGCTCTCGGCTGCGGTTTTCCATGCGCATTGTCAAAGCTCTGCACTGGCTCACACGGCACGTTTTCATTCGTCGCATCCCCTCTGACCAAGGTTTCCATGTCGCATTCCAGCACCTCGCACAGCTTGATCACGGTCTCCACGTCGGGGTACACCGAGTCGGTCTCCCAGCGAGACACGGTCTGTCGCGAGACGTACATGCGCTCGGCAAAATCCTCCTGCGTCATGCCCTTCTTTTTTCTCAAATATCCGATGTTACTGCCAAAGCTCATATAAGACCTCCCGTATTTGATGCCCATATGATACCACAAAACACGCGCAAAGTCCACCACACACCCGTATTTTCTTGCAACACGGCGTGTTACATTGGCGTTTTTGGGGTGCTAAATTACTTGTCTTTCTTAAAATCCGGCTTTTTTGCGTTCTTATCGAAAGGCTTTTTGCCGTCGAAGTGCGGCTTTTTGTCATCCTTGAAATAGGGCTTTTTTCCATCCTCGAAGTGCGGTTTACCCGGTCTTGTGTCGGGTCTCTTGCCTTCCTCTGTGTGAGGCTTGAAGGTGCGATCGGTTTTTCTGCCGTCCTCAAGCTGCGGCTTGCGCGGCTTGAAATCGGGTTTCTTTGCCTCGGCTGGGTCGCGGAAATATTCGTAAAGCGTGCAAGGCAGCATGCCGTTGTACAGGCGGTGCGTCTTGTCCGCCACTCGTCCGTAGCTGCGCTCAAATTCGGGATACGACGTGATGATATACACGTGCCAGGGGTAGAGCTCGGCAAAGGTCTTGCCCATGTCGCGGTACAAGGCTCTCACCTCGTCCTCCTCCATCATACGCTCGCCGTAAGGCGGGTTGCACACCACAGTTCCCTTACGATCCTCGCGCTTGATGGTGCGTGCATCGGCATGGAAAATGTTAAGATATTCCTCCACGCCTGCGCGCGTGGCATTCTCATAGGTCACGTCCAGCATATCCTCGTCAATATCCGATGCCCACGCCTCAAACTTACTGTCGCGGATGATCAGATCCTGCGCCTCGGTAGCGGCGTCCGTCCATGCTCTTTCGGGAATGCAGGCAAAGCCTTGCCCTGCAAACTCTCTGCCCAAGCCGGGAGCGCGGCGCGTGGCGATCATCGCCGCCTCGATGGCAATGGTACCCGAGCCGCAGAAGGGATCCCAAAACAGAATGTCCTCCTTGGGTCTTGCGGTCAGCGCAATGGATGCCGCCAAGGTTTCACGCAAAGGTGCGACACCCGCCATGGGGCGGTAACCGCGCTTATGCAGGGCGATACCCGAGGTATCCAGCATCAAGGCGACCACGTCCTTGAACAGGAAAAACTCGATCTGATATTTCACGCCGTCCTCGGTAAACCAGCGAATGCCGTAGGCGCCGGACAGTCTGTCCACGACCGCCTTCTTAATGATACTTTGGCAATCGGGAATGGAGAACAGCTTACTCTTGATGCAATGCCCCTTGACGGGAAAGGCATCCGACGAGCCGATATAATCCTCCCAGGGCAAGGATTTGACGCCCTGGAACAGCTCTTCATAGGTGGTTGCCGGGAACTCGCCCAGCTTGATGAGCACGCGCTCGGCACAGCGCAAAAACATATTGGCGCGCGCAATATCGGCAGGCTCGCCTTCAAAGGTGACTCTGCCGTCCATGGTGTGCACGCGCTTGAGTCCAAGCGCATCTATTTCTTCTCCGAGCTGCTTTTCCAGCCCGAACATACAGGTTGCAACTAAAATCATGGATTTTCTCCTTTATTTGTAAAGCAAATAGGGTGCAATCTCTTTGCGGAATTGCTCACATCTTGCACGTGCCTCGGCAAGCGCTACGGCAGGGTCAAAATCGCCCGAGAGCAGCTCGGTGCCAAAGCGCAGGCGCAAACCTGCGGGGTTGGATTCAAATGCGGGATACTTGCGCATGGCATCGTACAGGTACAGCAGCGCGGCAAAGGGCGAGTACGCCTCGCGATCCACAATATGCAGCTCCACGCCGCCGCAAAGCGCACCTGCGTGCTTATTAAATGCAGGGGTAAAGTGCGCGGCACGGAACAACACACCCTCCAAGCCGATGGCGTTCATATGCTCGGCAAGCGCAAACGCGTCCACAAACGGTGCGCCCACCAAATCAAAGGGTCTTGTCGTACCGCGCCCCTCCGAGATATTGGTTGCTTCGTAAATGCCCGTGGCAATATAGTTAATGGCACAGCCGACAGACGGAATATTGGGCGAGGGGTTAACAAACAGCAGATCGGTCTCGTCCGCGTACATGTGTCGCTCCCAGCCTACGCATTCAATGACCTGCAACGCACAGCCGATGCCCTTTTCAGCATTGACGTAGCGCGCGTATTCGCCCACGGTCATGCCGTAGCGTGTCGGAATGGCAAATTCGCCGATGAACGAGGAAAAACGCTCGTCCAAAATCTCCCCCTCGATCTTAGTGCCGCCAATGGGATTGGGTCTGTCCAACACGATGACCTCGATTCCAAGTCTTGCTGCCGCACGCATGATCTGCGTCAGGTTACACAGATAGGTATAATAGCGCGCGCCAACGTCCTGGATGTCGTAAACCACCGCGTCCACGCGCGAAAGGATCTCGTCAAGGCGCGGATGCCCCTTGGAATTGAGATTGTACACGCATACGCCAAACAAGGGGTCGGGCACGTCCTGCTCCTCCTGGTATCTGCCATCCTGCAGATTGGAGCAAATGCCGTGCTCGGGCGCAAACAGGGCTGCCAGCACGCCCATATCGCGCAAAATGCGCCAGGTGGGAACCGCCATGCGATCCACCCCCGATGCCGCGGTCAGCAAGGCTACCTTTTTACCCTTGACGGCTGCCGCTAGCGCATCGCGTCTGTCAATGCCACATAAAACGTGATATTTTTCCATATTCATCACCTCTGGCTTCATTATATCACACTTTCAGCTTGTATGCAAGGTCATACAAGCCTTTTTTGCATCATAAACTGAAATGTACTTATGGGCAAGGAGGCAGCTATGCAGGGCAAACAAAGCCGTACCGGCGTATTTTTCTACAACTCGCTTTTGATGGTGGGCGTGACGCTGCTCATGCGTGCCATCGGCGTGGGCTTTAACGCTTACGTGGCAAGCAGAGCAGGCGCGCAAGCCATGGGGCTGTATGCCCTGCTCTCGGGCGTGTACGGCTTTGCGGTCACGCTGGCTTGCTCGGGTATTCATCTGGGCACGACGCGCACGGTGGCGGACGCGCTTGGCAAGGGCGACAAGGCGCTGGCACGCAAATACGCCTCAAGCGCGCTTTGCATCAGTCTGTTTTTCGGCTCTCTTGCCTGCGTCCTGCTGTTTTTCGGAGCACCCACGATCGGCACGCGCTGGCTGGGTGACGCGCGCACCGTGCTGCCCTTGCGCATCTTGGCGATTTCTCTGCCTGCGGTGGCGGTTTGCTCTTGCCTCAACGGCTACTTCACCGCGGTACGCCGCGTGTGGAAAAACGCCGCCGTGCAGCTCTCCTCGCAAGGGCTGCGCATCTTTGGCACGGCGTTCTTTCTCTCGTTGCTCTTACCCGACGGTGACTTTTACGCCTGCATTGCGCTGGTGCTTGGCACGCTGCTGACCCAGCTTTTTGAGCTGGTTTTATCCGTTTTCCTGTATTTTCTAGACAAAAAGCACCTTAGTGGCATCCAAAGCAGCATGCAAAGCGGTGTCACGCGCACGATTCTGGGCATTACCCTGCCCGTGGCGTTCAGCTCCTATGCGCGCTCGGGACTGATTACGCTACAGCACGTGCTGATCCCGCGCGGTCTTGCACGCAGCGGTGCCTCCTGGGAGAGTGCGCTTGCTTCCTACGGCGTGCTGCACAGCATGGTGCTGCCCGTGGTGTTGTTCCCCTCGGCGTTTATTTCCTCGTTTGCGGGGCTGTTGATCCCCGAGGTTGCCGAAGCCAAGGTGCAGGGGGATCTTGCGCGCGTGCGGCGTGTGGCGCGGCGCATTTTCGGTATTTCCATGCTGTTCTCCATTGGTGTGGCGGGCGTGATGCTGTGCTTTTCGCACGCGTTGGGGCTTGCCATCTACGACTCGCTGCAGGCTGGAAGCATGATCGCGGCACTCGCGCCGCTCATTCCCATTATGTACGTGGACAGCGCGGTGGACGCCATTCTCAAGGGCATGGGGCAGCAGGTCTACAGCATGAACGTCAATATCATCGATGCGCTGACCTCGGTCATTTTGGTGATCATTTTAGTACCCAAATTCGGCGTTGCCGGGTACGTTTTCACCATTTATCTGACCGAAATCCTCAACACCACGCTTTCCCTTGTGCGCATGATCGCCATTACCAAGCCCAAGCTGCGCATTTTCGGGCACGTGTTTTGCCCCATTCTTTGCATTGCGGGGGCAACTGCCGCCGTGCGCCTGCTTTGCCGGACGCTGACGCTTGGGAGCACAACCGGCACACTTGTGCTGCAGATCATGCTCAGCGCCCTGCTCTACCTCGCCTTGCTTGTGCTGACTCGCTGCATCGGCACGGATGAATACGAGATCCTGCGCGCCATCTTTGGCAAAAGGCAGCGCACAACGCGCAATCGCTCGCCCATGCCGCTGTATAAACCACGGGTTGATTGACAAATGCGCGCGCATCTGCTATAATCAAGTCATCACACAGCGTGTGAAATTCATACCGCGGGAAACTGCGGCTAAAAAAGAAAGGAGGCGGAGTTATGACGAACTCGAATAAAACCGGATGCTGTGACTCGCGCCTTTCGGGTTGGCGCGGTTGATTGCTTGCGTACCGCACGCAAGCGAATCTTGACACATCCATCCCCCGAGGGGCAGATCCGCATGGGTTTGCCCCAAAGGGCATTTTTGCTACCATGCATAAAGGAGATGGATACCCATGATAGTGCTTGAACAGCTCGGCGCGCGCATTGCGCTTTTGCGTCGGGAGCGAGGGCTGACACAGGAAATGCTTGCCTGTAAGATGGGCGTTTCCCCACAAGCCGTCTCCAAATGGGAGCGCGGCCTGGCGTTTCCCAATCCCGTTTGGCTGGACGATCTTGCCGACGTGCTGGGAACGGACATTGACAGCCTTCTGACAGGCAAAGAGCCAAAGGAAAAGGACTGACGAATCTTCGTCGGTCCTTTTCCTTTCATCCGCCATAGGCGGATTTCATCGCGCAGCGATTTCATCCACACACGTAGATTTCATTTATTCCGTTTGGAGATTATGTGAGAAAACCCACTCCGTTCTTTTTGAGCAAGGAGCTGCAAAAAGAACCAAAAACAGCGAATAAGATATTTCGCCTCTGCGGAGGCGACCAAGGGCTACGCGCCCTTGGATGGGCGGTCGCTTTTTGAGAAAAGCGACGCAAAAACTTTCACAATAGCTTAAGAAAGGACTGACGCGTGTCAGTCCTTTTTCTTTATTGCTCACCAAGGTATCTGCAAGCGGTCATGGCGGCAACTGCACCGTCGCCGCATGCGGTGGTGATCTGTCGGATGCTCTTGGTGCGGCAATCGCCTGCCACGAACACGCCGGGGGTTCCCGTCAGGCAATCCTCGCCCGCCATCACGTAGCCGCGCGCGTCAAGCTCTGCCACGTTAGCGAACGCGTCGTTGACCGGCACTTGACCGATCGCCACGAACACGCCGTCCACGTCCAGGCGGATCTTAGTGCCCTTCTGATCCAGGATCAGACCGCTCAGCTCGTCCGAGCCCAGGAACTTTTCCACGGTTGCACCGTAGATATACTCTACGTTGTCTCTCTTTGCAAGCAGCGAAACCAGCTTGCCCTCGCCCGTCAGGTAGTCGAGGTTTTGCACGATGGTGACCTTGTTGCATACGTCGGAAAGCAATACAGCCTCCTGCAGCGCGGAATTACCGCCACCGATGACTGCCACGTTCTGTCCCTGGTAGAATGCGCCGTCACAAACCGCGCAGAACGAAATGCCGTTGCCGACAAAGCTTTCCTCATTCTCCAGACCCAGCATACGGTGACGCGAGCCGGTTGCAATGATCACGGCACCGCACTCGTACTCCGCGCCCGAGGCACACACCACGGTCTTGGAAGTGCCATCACGGATCTCAACCGCTTCATCCAGCTCCACAGTCACGCCCTGCTCCAGCACCTGCTCGATCAGCTTATCCGCAAAATCGTTTCCGCTCATCTGCAGAAAGCCGGGATAATTTTCGATCTTGGGCGAGAACACGACCTGTCCGCCAAAGCTTTCCTTTTCAAGGAGCAGCACCTGTCGGTCTGCTCGTGCGGCGTACAGAGCCGCGGTCATTCCCGCAGGCCCTGCGCCGATTACGATAATATCATACTTCATGACTATGTAAGATTTAAGCGTTTACGCTCTCCTCAATGAACTTACGGATGTTGGATACGTTTGCAACCGTTTCAAAGCTGCCGTCCTCATGCACGATTACCAGCGTGGGAGCCTGCTTGATGCCGTAGGTCTTTGCCAGATCTGCGTTGTCCTCTGCGTACAGCTTTTCGTAAGAGAGTCCTGCCTTGTCCAGGAACACGCAAGCCATCTTGCAGTTGGGGCAGGTCTTGGTAGCGAACAGGATCAGCTTTGCCTGTGCCTCGCAGGTGCAGGTCTGGGCGACTTCTTCCACCTTTTCTTCCTTGGGAGCGCGCGCATCAAACTTTTCCATGCTCGACTTGATGTCGTATTCCTTACGCATTGCAAACTCTGCGCTCTTACCGTCGTTCCAGTTCTTTACGGGACGGTAATAACCGGTGATACGGCTGTAAACCTCGGTCACGTCACCGCACTCAGGGCAGGTATACTGCTCGCCTGCGATGTAGCCGTGGGTACGGCATACGGAATAGGTGGGAGACATGGTGTAGTAAGGCAGCTTGTAATTTTCCGCGATCTTGCGAACCAGGTTTGCAGCAGCCTTCCAAGAGGGCAGCTTTTCGCCAAGGAATGCATGGAATACGGTACCCGAGGTGTAACGGGTCTGCAGCTCGCCCTGAATATCCAGCGCCTCGAAAATATCTGCGGTGTAGTCCACGGGCAGGTGCGAGGAGTTGGTGTAGTAGGGAGTCTGACCCTTTTCGGTTGCGGTCTTGATGTCGGGGTAACGTGCTACGTCGTGCTTAGCAAGACGGAAGGAGGTGGACTCTGCGGGAGTTGCCTCCAGGTTGTACAGATCTCCGTACTCCTCCTGGTAGTCGGACAGGCGGTTTCTCATGTGATCCAGCACCTGCTTGGAGAATTCCTGGGTCTCCTTGTGGGTCATATCCTTACCCAGCCACTTTGCGTTCAGACCTACTTCGTTCATACCAACCAGACCAATGGTGGAGAAGTGGTTGTTGAAGGTGCCAAGGTAACGCTTGGTGTAGGGGTACAGACCCTCATCCAGCAGCTTGGTGATAACGGTTCTCTTGATCTTAAGCGATCTTGCGGAGATGTCCATGATGCGGTCCAGGCGCTTGTAGAAGTCCTCTTCATCCTTTGCCAGGTATGCGATTCTGGGCATGTTGATGGTAACGACACCGACAGAACCGGTGGACTCACCCGAGCCGAAGAAGCCGCCCGACTTCTTGCGCAGCTCACGCAGGTCAAGACGCAGTCTGCAGCACATGGAGCGCACGTCGCTGGGCTCCATATCACTGTTGATATAGTTGGAGAAGTAAGGAGTACCGTACTTTGCGGTCATTTCGAACAGCAGTCTGTTGTTCTCGGTCTCGGACCAGTCAAAGTTGGAGGTAATGGTGTAGGTGGGAATGGGATACTGGAAGCCTCTGCCGTGTGCGTCGCCCTCGATCATGGTCTCGATAAACGCCTTGTTGACCATGTCCATTTCCTTCTTACAATCCTTGTACTTGAAGTCCATCTCCTTGCCGCCAACGATACAGTTGAGCTCAGCAAGGTCTGCGGGAACGGTCCAGTCCAGGGTAATGTTGGAGAAGGGTGCCTGCGTACCCCAACGGGAGGGGGTATTGACGCCGTAAATAAAGGACTCGATGCACTTCTTGACCTGATCGTAGTCCAGGTTGTCTGCCTTTACGAAGGGTGCGAGGTAAGTATCGAACGAGGAGAACGCCTGCGCGCCTGCCCACTCGTTCTGCATGATGCCAAGGAAGTTGACCATCTGGTTGCAAAGAGTTGCCAGATGCTTTGCGGGTGCGGAGGTGATCTTACCGGTCACGCCGCCCAGACCCTCCTGGATCAGCTGCTTGAGCGACCAACCTGCGCAATAGCCGGTCAGCATGGAAAGGTCGTGAATGTGAATATCCGCATTTCTGTGTGCGTTGCCGATCTCATCGTCATAGATCTCGGACAGCCAGTAGTTTGCGGTAATCGCGCCGGAGTTGGAAAGGATCAGACCGCCTACCGAGTAGGTCACGGTGGAGTTTTCCTTCACTCTCCAGTCGGTATTCTTGACGTACTTATCTACGATATCCTTATAGTCCAGAATGGTGGACTTCATGTTACGCATCTTCTCTCTCTGTCTGCGGTAGAGAATGTATGCCTTCGCCACGTCACCGTAGCCGCCCTGTACCAAGTCGGA
>JAZRQR010000141.1:0-11758 GCA_045650025.1 Eubacteriales bacterium | reverse complement strand
GCAGAGCACACGATCACGCCCTCAGCATCACTTGCCAAAAGCTCCCGGGCACTGGCAAAGCGCGGAATATCAAAATGTGCGGCGAAGGCAGCAGCAAGCGCATCGTCCGGCTCGTAAAAGCCGATCACCTCGCCGAATTTCTGTGCCGTTCTGGTATAATCGGGCGCGTGCACGTGCCAAACACCGTAGATTGCTGTTTTCATAAGAACCCCCCATGTATTTTTCTTTTAGTATAGCATACGGAACGGGAATTTACAATATCCTACGCAGATTTTTATAGCCGTCCGTTCCAAAACGTGCGCATAAAAAAGGGGCGCAAGCCCCTTTTTTATATGGATTACTTTGCCTGGTTCTTCTCGTTGAAGTCCTCGCAGAGCATGTTCATTGCTTTGCAAAGCTTATGGAAGTAGACAAACGGGCCGACCAAGATCAGCGAGCCCAGCACGTACCACAGCCAGAAATCGCTCATGCTGATGACCGAATCGTCAAAGCCGCGCTCAAGCAGCGCCTCTTCCACACGCTCGGTGATGTGGTAGAACCACACCAAGATCGCAATAGAGCCGGTAACCATACCAATGAGGTAAGCAAACAGGAAATTGAATGTTTTGCCACCGTCGCGCTTGGGCGCAACCTTGTCAATGTCAAAAGAGAAGGGGATGAAGAACAGAATGCTGTAAATACCGCAGGTCAGAAAGGTCAGAAGCATCAGCTTCCACATTTGTCTGTCAGTCTTGAGCACCGGTTCCTTGTGTGATTTTTCCATGGAAGCGGCTTCGTAGTCGAGGTTGTAAGGATATGCCATGGGGAATGCTCCTTTCGGTTTGTAACATTTAGTATCACATGGGTAAAATGCCCTGTCAAGGATATATAACAATCCGGCAGGTCAAAAATTCGCGCGGTTTCAGAAAAATTCGAAATTATTCGTTTTTATCAAGCACCGGTAGCTGCACCGTCTTTTGCGGTTTTCCGAAAACGGGATTGCCGTCTGCATCAAAGGTCACGGGGGAGATCCACACCGAGCGTCCCTCCAAGCCTGTACCGGACCGGAGATTTGCGTGGTAGATCATCCAAACGCTACCGTCTGCAGCTGTCCTCCGAAGATGAAATAAAAACAGAGAAGCGTCAGGATTTCAGGTTGTAAAAGGCACGCATGCCGGGGAATTCGGCGAGCTTTCCAAGCTGCTCTTCAATGCGCAGCAGCTGGTTGTATTTTGCCACGCGGTCGCTGCGGCTGGGCGCACCGGTCTTGATCTGTCCTGCGTTGACTGCGACTACAATGTCCGCAATGGTAGTGTCCTCGGTTTCGCCCGAGCGGTGCGAGACAATGGCGGTATATCCCGCTGCGCGTGCCATTTCAATTGCCTCTAAGGTTTCGGTCAAAGTGCCTATCTGGTTGACCTTGATCAGGATCGAATTGCCAATGCCGCGTGCAATACCTTCGGAAAGCAGCTTGGTATTGGTCACAAACAGGTCATCCCCCACCAGCTGAACGCGGTCACCGAGCGCACGCGTGAGCATGTCCCAGCCCTCCCAGTCGGTCTCGCCCATGCCATCCTCCAAGGAAATGATGGGGTATTTGTCGGCAAAGTCCAGCCACATGTCCACCATCTGCTGCTTGGAAAGCACGCGGTCTGCCTTGGGCAGGCGGTAGGCGTCCAGCTGCTCGTCAAACCATTCGGAGGAGGCGGCGTCAATGGCGATCTTGAAATCCTTGCCGGGGGTGTAGCCTGCCTGATCGATTGCCGCCACGATCATAGCAAGCGCGTCCTCGTCCTTTTGCAGCATGGGGGCGTATCCGCCCTCGTCACCTACACCGGTTACGGGAATGTTGTGCTGCTTGAGCACGGCTTTCAGGGTATGGAACACCTCGGCACAGCGGCGCATTGCCTCGCTCCAGGTGGTAGCCGAGACAGGCATGATCATAAATTCCTGAATGTCCACGTTGTTGGTCGCGTGCGCACCGCCGTTGAGGATGTTCATCATGGGAACGGGCAGCACGTGCGAATTCTCGTTGCCCACGTAGCGGTAAAGGGGAAGACCCAGCGCAGCGGCAGCTGCCTTGGCGCAGGCAAGCGAGGTGCCGAGAATGGCGTTCGCGCCCAGACGGCTCTTGTTGGGCGTGCCGTCCAGTTCGATGAGCAGCTTGTCAATTTCCTGCTGGTGCGTGGCGTCCTTGCCCTGCAGCGCAGCGGCAATTTGGGTATTGACCGCCTCGACCGCACGCAAAACACCCTTGCCAAGATAGCGCGTCTTGTCACCGTCGCGCAGCTCGTAAGCCTCGTAAATGCCGGTGGATGCGCCCGAGGGAACCGAGGCACGCCCCGTGGCACCGCACTCTAAAATGACGTCCACCTCTACGGTGGGATTACCGCGGGAGTCCAGAATTTCGCGTCCGTGTACCGACGCAATGTTGTATATAGTCTGCATATGTGTAATTCCTTTCATGTGGAATAATGTTCCGATTTCATTATAGCATGCAACTTGTACCAAGGCAAGGAGTTTTTGTAAAAATTATGCGGGAGCAAAGACATTTCACGCAATCCAAAAGGCTGCCCCCCGGTCGGGAAGCAGCCTTTGCAACTTGGATTGTATGGATGTCACTCGCACCAGCGGGCAATGGTCTCCACCATCTCTTCACCCTTTTCGCGCGTGGAGCTCCAGCATTTGATATAGAGCCCGGTGGGGTCAAGCGACTTGATCAGACGCTCCGCACCCGCCATATCGCCCTCGTGAATGCCGCCCAGCAGCACCAAATTCTTGTGTTTATCCTGGATCTTGCGGTAAATGTCAAACCATTTCTCATCCCACAAGGGCTCGCAGTTGGCGCCCGGCGTCCATTGAATGCCGCTCAGCCCCGGAATGTCCAGCAGCATATCCAGATGCGGCAGCTCGCCCACGCCGTCCAGGTGATAGATCGAGCGATCCATGTAATTGACCTGATCGATGATGTCGGGCAGAATGAACTCGGCAAACTGCGCAGGGGAGATCATGTAGCAAAAATCGCATTGGATGGGATACCATGGCTTTGCCGAGGGAATGTTCATCCAGCTGTTATAGGGCAGATTTGCCGCGCGCAGCGTTTCAACCTGCCGGTCAAACACGCACTTCCAGACCTCCTTGATCTGTGCGGTGAATTCCTTGAGCTGCTCGGGGTAGTCGTACAGGTCGTAAAGCAGATCCTGCGTGCCGCGCAGCGATGCCAGCACGTCCATAACGCCGCCAATGTCGGTCATGGAGAAGGCAGCTTCGGGGTCGCGCGCAAAGAGCTCCTGCTCACGCACAAGGCTCTGCCAAAGCGTGCTTTGCTCGTCAAAGGCAATGGTGGGTGGATTCTCCCAATCCTTGATCACCTGCTTGCTATCCAGCCACACGGTACGGGGATTGAGCTTGAAATCGCCGCCAATGCAGGCAGAGAGCATACCGGGACCGAAATTGGCAAAGTGGCAGGGAATGCCCTCGGCAATCAATTCGGTGTTGGCGGTATTGTGCTTGTAGGCGTTGTAGCGGTATTCGGGATCCAGCCATTGCTGCTCCAGCGACGTGGGCGCAGGGTAAGGGGTGGAACCGGGCTTGCCGCAGGTCATGTTCAGAATGGGGCGCGCGGTGTTCTTGCGCTCCCAAAATTTCTCATATTCGGCAAGGGTCGCGCGAAATCGTTCCGTGTACATAATTCACCTCATATGTGGGTTACTTTGATTCGTAGAGTATGATTTCGTAATCTGTCAGTAAGGGCGTTTCATTGTAAACATACTTGATCCGCTTGATTTGCATGTGGGTCATTTTAACGAGGGCAATATCTTCTGCGCTGAACCCACTAAATTCCACCTTGTCAACTTTTAAGGTTTTCAAAGCCTGTGAGTATCCGAGTGAATAACTATAGTAATTGCTATAACAGGGTGTTTCAATGACCCTTCCGTCCTTCAAGACAACCGTGAACATGGATGATTTATCAATCAAAACGTAAAAATCTTCTCCGTTATGAGTAATGGCAAAAGAGAGATATACTACATCATCGAAATCCACAGAGTTCGTTATATTCACGGAATCTACCGTAACATAGTTGGATTTGAGCTTTTCTCCGTCAATTTGGAAATCGGTGACGACTTCCCATTTCTGCATAAATTTCTGTAACTCTGCTTGTGAGGTACTAGCATCATCCCTGTATTGCTCCATGAGCTTTTGATATTCCTCCACTTTTTGTTGGTGCTCGGCGACGTTGGTACTTGCAACGGATGTAGCCAATGCAGTTATGCCGAATGTTAGCGTGCATATGAGAAGGATGATTACAATGCAGACCCCAATAGTGAGAAAGTTGAGCTTTCTCATTTTTGCTTTGCTTGCTTTTTCCTTAGCAGCGAACTGTTGCGTTAATTTCTCTTCTTTGATTTTATAATTGTGTTCCAGTACTGTTTTTTGGGTGTTATGGAAGTTGTTCATCATTTCAATGTACTGGTAAAAGTCAATTGTTTTACTATCTTCGTACTCCAATTTGACATCTTGCATAGGGGAATAGATTTTAAGCGCAACAAAGATATCGTCAATTTCCTTTATGTTTAGTACAGGTGGCGAATGACGAGAAATTTCTCCGAAGTGCTTGCACAACGCCGATTGTTTACATAAGGTGGTGTTTGGTAAATTACCGGTTACTTTTAGCTCACATTCACGGTTGGTGAAAACAATAAAAGAATGGGTCGGACAGTTGGGGATCAGCTTGCGCAATTGCTCAATATGCCAACAGTTTTGTAAGACCGGATTGGGGAATGGCTGGTTTTCAGCAGTTTTGAAATATTGCGTCCATTGCGTATCATCCATTTTTCCATAAATGATGCTCTTGTAATGCTTTGCTTCAAACACATATAAACCGGTTTCATGGATCAAAAGCAAATCAATCTCCGTTGTTCTGCCATTCTCAGAAGGAATTTGCAAATTCATTAGGATTTTGGAGCAGCCGGGAATACAGTTATAGAGTTCCGAGAAAAGCAAATATTCTCCATAATACCCCTTGCCGCGGGCATCCCATTCGTCAATTTGCTCGCCAATGTTGACATTTGTAAGACTTTGATATATGACATCCATAGAGGAACGCTGAGTTTCGTTGTTGCTCATATTGCCTATCCTTCTTTGTAGAGTTTTAACTGTATGATAGCACAATTTTGAGGTTTTGTCAATGAATGCCGCAAAAGCCTCGTAAGCACAAAAAAGGCACTTCATGCGAAGTGCCTTTTATAATATTGAAATGGGTCAGACTTTGCAAACCGAATTCTCGTTTTTGCTGTTGCGTTTGTTTTCGTACATTGCGGCATCGGCGCGTCTTGTAACGTCCTTGAAGCAGGTATCGATGCTGGGATCAAATCGGGCAAAGCCAACCGCAATGCTCACGGGGATCTGCGCGTCCTCGTCGACGAAGGTCTCTGCGCAAGTCTTTTCCAACCGTGCCAGCAGCGTTTCGTGCTGTGCCAGCTCGTCCCCTTGCAGGATCACCAAAAATTCGTCGCCGCCCATGCGGAAGGTCGGGCTTTCGCGGAACACGTCGGCAATGATCTTGGCGGACGTGATGATCAGCGCGTTGCCCACCTCGTGTCCGTATTCGTCGTTTGTTTCCTTGAGGTTGTTCAGATCCAGCATCACAACGCCAAAGTCGGATCGCGTCTGCTCCAGCTGCTCGGCAAATTCCGTGATCCAGGACCTATAGGAGGTCATGTTTTGCAATCCCGTCAGGGAGTCAAAGTTGGCGGATCGAACCAAAAGTGACTCTCGTTCGTACAAGCGCTTTGCCATATCTTCAAACTCTTCGCTTAAAAGATCCAGCTCATAGGTATTACTGCGTTCAAATTCCACGCTGTAATCGCCGCCGGAAAGTCTGACCGAAGCATCCGTCAGCTTTTTGAGCGGATCCACAATTCGCTTGACCACGACAAAGGCGATCAGCGTAAACACAACGAACAGAATGGATGCCGCCAAGATGATTTTCAGGGTGATATCGTATCGGATCTGGCGAATATCGTCAAAGCTTGCCGAAAGGGTCAGCGTCATGCCGTTGACCAGACTTTGGGATACGCGCAGATAGTCCGGGGAGCTTGCAATGGTCGAAAGGTCAAAATCGTGCTCGCCGCTGCAAACCACAATGCCGTCGTTTTCCAGGTAAGCAAAGCCGTTATCGTAGATTTGGAGCTCGTGCACCTGCTCTGCCAGCACGATGTAGTCAAAGTCCATGCCCACAACGCCGATGAATGTGCCCTCGTAATACATCGGAATGACGTAAGAGATCATCAGAATATCGTTGTTCTGATTGTGATAAGGCTCCATCCAGATCGGCTCGCCTGCCTCGTAAGGCTGCCAGAACCATCCAACGTGCTCAACGTCGTCTTTTTCATAAAGGGAAATATCGGTCGGATCAAACGCAATAAATTCGTTGCCGCCGTTGAGCTTGCTGTAGAACAAGCCTGCTTTACTGTGGGAGATCTCAGGGTTCAGCCTGAAATAGTATGCAATCGCGCCGCTGTTGCTTGTGTGCTTGATCACATCATAAAACATATGCTCGGCATTCTGGATCAGCTGTTCCTGAAAAACGGGGTCTTTTATGTCCGCTGCGCTTTCAATAAAGTCCATCAGGTAGCTTTCCATGATCTTTACCGATTTCTCCATGTTGCCAAGGCTATCGTTGATCTTGGCACTTTCGTTGGAGCAGGTGATGTTGACAAACTCCTGCGCTTGCACTTGAATGTATTGGTCTACCTCATAGATGCACAATCCGCCGATACAGATCGTAACGGCAAACATCGCGATTATGATAGTTGTCAAAAAACGAAACCGCATGGAAAAGGGCTTATGCGCAATTCGTTTCTTTTTACGACAAGATTGTTCCAGCTTCATGATACACTTCCTTATTATATTCAGGCAGAGCGACACGACGGGAATTCAAACAAAGCAATAAAAGTCCAAACCGCTCTGCAAATATTCCATTTAAGTATAGCATAAAATCCCCCACGTGTCAAGTGCAGGAGGGTAGACGATTGGGGAGTAAAGTTAGAGTATATCATCAATTCCGCGGGATTTGCCTATCAAGCGCAACTTGTTGCGCTAATATCATGAGCCCACAGGGCTGGATCTCTTATCCGGAATCTCGCCTTTGGCGCGGAGCCGGGTTCGTTTCGCGCGTAGCGCCTCCAAACAAAAGAGCACTGCTTTTGCAGTGCTCTTTTGTTTGGCATGTGTTGACAAAAAAGATGCCACCTTATTTTGTGTACTCTATTTGATATTCCACCAATTTCATCGTGTTATTTTCTGCATTATACAGAATATTGATAAACACATACGTTCCGCTTGCGCTCGGCAATTTGTTAAACTCATTTGTGTCTTTATTGTATATGATATAGTAATCACTTGTTTGAATATCACAGAAATACGAAGTGATACCAACCATATCGTTTGGGATAGTAGAAATCCACTTTGTGTCACTTGAAAGGTTTTTCTCAAACTCTTCTACTGCGGCATCGTCAAAGTAAATGTCACTGGTAGAGTAAATATAACCGCGCGGAATGGATTGCGTACCTTTTGTCCAATCCTGCGTATTGATGCGTGAATGCTCCGGAATATCTATACTCAACATTTGCTCTGCGTTCAGAATCGGCTCATCGCTGTGCGAATACACATTTGCAAAAATGAAAGTAAAAGAACCGTAAATACAAAGAAGTGCCGCCATAATAAAGCCTACGATCACATTCTTTTTATACTTGTATCCTTTTTTCTTTAAGTAAAAACCAAATACAATGGATGAGATTGGAATGGGAAGGAACAAGAAAAATACCCACATATTTTCTGTCATCGCTTGATTGATTCCCGACAGTATCCCTACACCAATCAATGCACCCCATATGGTGCAAATGGAAAAAACGAAAAGAAGGATGGAAACAATTTTTAATTTGTCCTTGGGCTTTTTCGCTTCAACCTTGTTTGGTGTATTATTGCAAAAGGTAATAAAAGCCGATTCAGGAATCAAAGCGTCTTTTTTGATAATATAGCTTTGCCCCGCGATTTGCAAGATAAGATAGTTCCCAAAAGATTGGATTTTTTCAATGTCATCAAAGTATATTTTCAGCGTCCTTGTGATTTCCTCATTTTTGGAAATGTTCAATATAAAATATCCGTCAAATATTTCATAAGAATAGGTGCATTGTAAAATTTTATTCTCGTTGCTTTTCCACGCTTTGCCATAAGCAAAATAACCTTTGATGTGGGAAATCACACCGAGCAGAAAATATCCAAGTAACAATCCGAGCATTACATCGGGAGCATCCGCCGCCGCAAAGAAGATAAAAAGAACGATGCAAGCAAGCGTGAAAATAATCGCGCGTTTTATAAGCGGAAAACGAACTTTTTTGAAGACCTCTTGCAAATCTGATTTTTCATATTTGAAAACATACGCCTCTTTCGGCTCGTTCTTATTTTCCTCTTTCGGATCGGCTTCACTTAAAATATCATCTATGGAAACCGAGAAAATTTCTTTGAGTCGAATCAAGTTGTCAACGGTAGGCAATGTCTTATCCATTTCCCAAAGACTGACAGTCTGACGGCTGACGAGCATTTTTTGACCGAGTTCTTCTTGAGATAGCCCGATCTTTTTTCTATAATATTGTATTTTTTCACCAACGGTCATAAAAAGCCCTCCTTTCATGCAACATAATTATATCACAAAGGTCAGAAAATGTAAAGAATATCGTGCTTGACCGTGTCAAGTGCCACTTGCACACTCATTTTTCGCCTTGTTAAAGGTTCATTTCTGATCCCTCGCCCCCAAATGCCGTTTGGCATCTTTTTATTTTCAATAAAATCCGAATTTCAAAAAAGTGAGGAAAACGGCGTAAAACGAAGAAAACCCGAGAAAATCTCGGGTTTTTCGGTTGGCATCTTTTTTGTCAACACGTGTTGGAGGCGTCACCCAGAATCGAACTGGGGATAGAGGTGTTGCAGACCTTTGCCTTACCGCTTGGCCATGACGCCGTATTTTGTTGACCTGACTATTATAGCATAGGTGTTCTGGTTTGTCAAGCCTTTTTTGAGGAAAATTTTATTTTATTTTTCTACTTGTACCATATGCGCAAGGCGCGCGTAATATGCGCGCAAAAGAGCAGAACGCGCAAAAAGCCGCTCTTTCGAGCGCCTTTTTGACCATGTGAGTGGTAATTGCTTAATACTCTCTGTACAGATAGTTGAATCTGCCGATGGGGGCGGTATCGCCGTTGACGTAGAAGTCCATGATGTCGGGCTGCTGCATGTTGTCGCTCCACTTGAACTCAAAGCAAAGGGGAGGCAGCACGCCAAGCGCGGTGCGCGGTACGGACAAGGTCAGCGTCTTACCATTGACGGCAATCTCTGCGTCTGCCACCTTTTCCCAGGTGAAGCTCTTGGGATCCACCGTGCGAACGTATCTCTCAATCGCGGTCTTGCCGTCCACGGGAGCTGTGCGGTTAACCACAAAGTCGTAGCCCTCCCAGCCGTTGGTCTTGACGCGGTCGGTGTCAATAAACAGCGTCATCCAGCCGTTTGCGGTCGGCTCGGTGATATTCTCTGCGCATTCTACGTAGAAGTAGATGTTGTTGTCGTCACGTGTGACCTTGGCAGCCACAATGTCGTTTCTGCCTGTGAAATTGGTGTAATGCGTGCCCACAAAGCCGTCGTGATCGCGGTGCACGGTGGTACCCTTATCGCACACGTAGCGCGGCGAAACGTCTGCCCACTGCTCGGTTGAGCCGTCCATGATAATGGTCTTGGGGGCGGACAGCTTCTGGCGCTGGGTTGCACCCTTGTAGCGGCGGATGTTGGCGCAGAGCTGCAGGTAGTAGGTGTCGAGGTAACCGTCGCGGTCGGGCTCAATGTCGCGGCTGTGCTCGCGGTCGTACTGGTCAACCATGGCAAGCTGCGTGGAATCGTCGTCGCTGAGCCACGGCTCGTGGAACTGACCCATGATCCACTCGTTCCAACCCGTGACGAACACGATGTCGGGACCAATGTCCAGGGCGCGTTCCCATTGCTCCTGTACGTTGTAGCCGTACTTGTAGGATTCCTTGTCCAACAGCTTGTGACCGAATTTCTTGGTGTAGCTGCGTCCAAAGGTTTCCTTATCGTTAAAGTGGGTGCAAATGCGATCCTTGTTTGCATTCTGACCCACGCCAACCGTCATCATCTCGCAAGAGCCGTCGGGGCGTGTGCCGTACTTATGCTGAGGCGCGATCTCCAGCCAGCCCCAATGGTCGGGTCTGGAGGGGCCGCAGCCGTAGCCGGGCTGACCGGGGCGGAAGGTGAAGAAATTACGGATCTCGTCCAGCATCTTGGTCTCCTCCTCGCAGCAGCCCTTTTCGGGGAGCGACTCGGGGTAACCCATGATCATGGGCTTGCCGTCCAGCATGTACCAAAGGTCGGAGTAAAGGCCCGGCGCGTACAGGTTCTGATACAGCGCGCGCAGCATATAATCGGTGGTCTTCATGGGGCCGAAGTTGAGCATGAAGGCTACCTTGGGGGTGTCTACGCCGTCCTCGCGCATCTTGCGCATCTCTTCAAACAAGGGCTCGTAAGCCATACGCCAGAGCAGCGCGCCGTTGGTGCAGTCGAACAGCAGGAAATCCACGCCTGCGTTGTGCAGCATGGACATATGGTGACGAATGATGTAGGGGTCAATGTCCTGATAGAAGCCGTAGAGCGGCTCGTGCCAGAAGCACTGGAAGGGACGCTCGCCCCATGCGGGGTGATCCTTACGGTACTCGGCAGCAGGGAACTTGTCAAGCACGTCCACCACGTCCACGGGGCGCAGCTGGAGTGCGTGCTGCTGGTGCCAGGTCCAGTAGAAGATACCGACTTGTCTGTCATTCTTGGGGCCGACGTCCTCAACCGAGGGAACGGGTCTGCCCAGCATATCCACGGCTTCCCAGGTATCCGAGTCGATGTGGCGGATGGCGCTGTCGGGCACGGGGGTATAGGAAACCTGCTTGTAGGCGGGCGTATTCAAAAATTCGATCGCGTGTACCTTGGCGTGGCTGTCTACAATCACCTTAACGTCGTGCACTCCGGCAAACTTGGTGATGTTGCAGTAGGCGACGTCCTGACCGCCGAGGTGCAGGTTGTTGAGCGCTGCAACGCCCACGGGGGTGTCACCGACGTAGATGGTAGCAAGATCCGCATTTTCTGCGCCGCTGAAGGTGACCTTGGCGCAAATCGCGCCCGCACCGAAATCACACGCGGGGAAACGGAAGGTCTTGCGATCAAGATTGGCATTTGACATGGAAAGTACCTCCTATGTGTTCTTTGTACATATAATACCATTCTTTTTATCAAATGTCAATCGGGTTGGGGAAAATAGACAAAAGAAATGCGGGGCTCTTCACGTCTTGTGTCATCCTGAGCGCAGGAATTTCGCAACTTGTTGCGAAATGACGGAGTCGAACTGTTATTGATGCGCTTCAAATTCCCGTTTATTTGTCCCTGCCGACCACGTGTCGAAAGTAACTTCTGCGGATGGCGTGTCAGAAACCGTTCGCAGATCCCGCTGCGCGCTGCCATACGTTGCGCTCGCGGTTTTGCGTCGCTCCGCTTAGGCTGCGCTATGCAAAACTTCGACTCGGTTGCTACGCAACCTTCGCTCAGGATGACACTCGGGGTGGAAGTCGCCTTGTTCAGGATGACACGGGTGGGGGCGCGGGCGATTCCTGAATCGCCCCTACGCCATTCTGCATTTTGCATTTATTTTCCGCATATAATCAAACAA
>JAZRQR010000140.1:0-6880 GCA_045650025.1 Eubacteriales bacterium | reverse complement strand
CAAGGCGGATCGCCGTCCTCCCGGATCAGCTCCAGCTTGCGAAGCGCATCGAGCTTCTGCTCCGGTGTGAGCGCATCGGAGATGTCAGCCGTCGTCTGACGTACTGTGTCCTCACGCCGCTCTCGCATACCGTGATTGTTTTCCAGATCAAAGATCAGACCGCGGGAATTCTTGTTTGCGGGATCGTCAAGCAGTCGCAGCTTGTATGCCTTGATGCGACGCTCGGCGGCTTCTATGATATCCGCATACCCCGCTCTGTCGCGGTAATTGCTCATTGTCTCGCGGCTGATCATCAGATAATTTTCAAGATCGCACATGGATGGAGGATAGACGTATTCGTCAACGATAAGCGGCTCTCCGTCAAGACCGAGGATCGGTTCTCCTTTGACCCATGCGCCGTTGACCCATACGTCCGGGTATCGGATCTCGCGCTTATATGAAATTCCGCGAAAATAGCTCTCGACCGCAGCTTCAAAATCCTGCGCCGTGCGATATTTGATCCAGCGTCCCATCCGATCCCCTCTCTTTTTGTGTATTGGTACACCGGACTGCCCTCCATCATCCCGCGAATCGGTACGATCATCGCGCTTCCTTGCCCGGTGCGCAGATATTGTAGCACAAGTTGCAGGTCATCTACTGTCAACATTTCGGCATTTGTCTACTTATCTACGTTATACCCTGCCGCACCGCGCTCTTTTTTGCCCTCATCGCCCTCTCTTTTTCTTTCTATTCCGCGCCCGCGCCCGTGAATGCGTGTGTCGTGTCAATTTATTTCTCTGCTCTTTTTTGAAAATCTCTTGGCAAACCGCAATGTTTGTGATATAATAGCATCAACAAAGGGATCATCCCAAACAACGAGCGGAGATACATCAACATGAAAATCATCAGACTCTGGTTCAGCCACCTAAACCGCGCCGAATATACCATCCATTGGCGTGACAGCCGACATTGCTTGAGCGATTATTTCGAAGACTCGTTTTACTATACCGAAGAAAATGCTAAAGCCGACTTTGAAGCCCGCGCCGAGGAATTCCGTGAAACGTGGAAGAAGTACGGTGATGAGATCGTGTACCCCTTTGAGGTCGGATATATGCTGTCGTTCCTCGTCCCGATCAAGGACGGTGTCACGCTGCCTGATGAACCGGGCAACCTCTTCTCTCCGTTTGACGGCGTTGACGCAAACGACGAACCGCTGTACATCGCTGACGGACATCCGACCGAGATTTCCCCGGAAATGGAGTACCCGCAGATCGGTCTTGTTTATAGCGTCTTTGAGGATGGCATGATCCTCCACGGAAGCGGCAAAGAAGATGACATCATCGAGCGCGGCGGCTTTCTCGCATCTTGGAAATCCCGCGGCTGGGACGGCAAAATCGAGATCGTGGATGTTATACAGCAATAAAAAAACGCACGGTATCAAAACCGTGCGTTTCTCTTTTTCACTCAATCAGTCCGCGCGCCAATGCATATAGCTTCCGCGCTATCCGCAGCTGCCGCCAGACAGACTCCTCAGACCAATGATTGTCAAAGGCATACCTCTTGACGCGATCCGCGATCTTTTTTGAGGTGATCGGCTCAAACGGCGCGTACATATAGATCTCCCTTACCGCCGCCTCGACTGCATCCTCCGCACCCGACAGCGCGATCATCACCGCCTCCTCGTCAGCGCGTGTGATGCGTGACCGCGCAGGATCCGCAAGCATCTGCGCGTATTCGCGGAATGCGCAGATCGCCATGTCCATGTATTTCTCCCGCCGCATGTTTGCTCACCTCTTAAAACGGAAAATCATCATCTGCACCGAGCGGCTCAAAGCTCGGCGGTGCCTGCGGCGGCATCTGGTCTCCCGCAGCTGCAGGTGTCGGCATCGGGGGTGCATCCGCATCCGAAGGCATGGGAACGGAAGCACCCGTGCCTTTTGCCGCACCGAAGGATACCTCATCCGTCACAACCTCTGTCAGATAGTGCTTATTGCCCTGCTGATCCTCATAGGTGCGCGTCGACAAAGACCCAACGACTACCATCGATGCGCCCTTCTTGAAATATCTGCATACAAATTCCGCCGACTGCCGCCATGCCACGCATGTGATAAAGTCGGATACGGATTTTCCCTCTGTGTCTTTGTAGCGCCGTGCCACCCCCAATCGGAAGGTACATACCGATACCCCCGACGGCGTTTTCTTCAGCTCCGGATCGGCACACAGATTGCCCATCAGGATTACTTTGTTGAGACTTGCCATAAATCAAACCTCCATTTCGTCCGCCATCGCTTCAGCACGCGCATAGGCGGAATAATATTGTTCTTCGGTTTTTTTCGACGTGCTGTCGTCCGGTGTCAGCTCGTCCCACGGATAGTCATCGCCCATGGTACCGGCATTGTATGTAACCGTCGTTGCCCACGATGCTATGGCAGCATCGGATTTGAGCAGCCGCATGTGCATGTAATAGCTGTGATCGTACGGATTGTAGGAGCATGTCCAGCCGTCGCACAGCTTGTAACCGGGAAACATTGCCGCCATCTCGGCACGTGTGAAGTTGTTCTCGTAAAAATCCTTGCAGTTCTTCTTCGTGAATACGCGGGAAATACGGCGGCACTCCGCATCATCCTCTTCCATCGGCTGCGGACGGTCGAGATTCTGCGAGCAGGTAAAGCACCGCTCAAACGCTTCCTGCCGCTTCGCATAGTACATCGCCAGATCCGTGTATCCGTTTTCCGAGAATTCCAGATGCTGCGCATAGCATCGCTTTGACATCTTCCACGCACCGAGAATATCCTCTAACGGCACACCGCCCGATACGATGAGATGGTGATGCACACGTCCGGATTCTTCCCCTCGTTCTGTGGTGTAGATGTACTTAAATATTGCCCCTGCCTTTTTGTAGATGCGGCGGAGACGGCGGATGTAATTGCGGATATGTCCTTGTGCCTCCTCCATGGAATCGGTGTATACGCCCGGCGCATAGTCCAGCTCCAGCATTAAGGAGTCCCCATCGAAGTTGAGATTGACGATCCGCGTGACATAACGCTTGCGGCGCATCTGATTGACACGCGCCTGCGCTTTGCCCGTCGGTACCCACGTCAGACGGGACTGACCGCGTGAGCGCACCTTCTTGTGCGCACACACATCGACCTCGATCATGCCGGGCATGTCATAGACGATCGCTTTCTGTTTTGTGTTTGCCATGATATGCCCTCCTCTCTGATAAATGGTCGACTTGTTAATACATCATACAAGCTTCCGTTGGGCATCTTTCAGCCCAACATTTTCTTCATTAAAATAAGCTCCGCTTCGCCGGCGCAAATTGCTCTGATGCGGTCTTACCGTACCGCGCGAGACGGTCGTCCATGACATCGATCACCACATCGGGTGTTCCGTCAAAAACATAGTTGTAATATCGGATGCGGCGGCAAAGCTCTTGCTGGAATCGTTCCAGCCGTTTGTCGCCAAAATGCTCAAGCACGTGCAGCGCGATCAGATACGCAAGAAACATCAGGTCATGCTCGATCCCGACCAGAACCTTCTCTCCAGATCCCGGACGTACGGGATAGTCGATACCGTGTTCGTTCGCGTATTTCAGAAGTGCTTTGAATTCTTCTTTGCTGTCGCTGTATTTCGAGTCGTACAAGCCGAGCAGTCGGTTGACCTCGTCCTCTACCGCTCTGATGCGCGTACCGGAACCGCCAAATCCGAATACCTCGATCAACGTCTGTGCTGCGCATCTCTGCAGCATCGCGCGGATCGTCGGTCTTGCTTTAGGATTCAGTATCCTCTGCCGCTCCGGGATTCTTGCTTTCACCGATGGTCGCCCCTCTTTCATCGATCTGTTTTGTTTTTCTGATGCTGTCTCCGATCATCGCAAGCAGCTTTTCTTTTGTCAAGCCCTCGCCGTGACCGGCACCGATATAGTCTCCGTCAAGTCGGATCATCACCGCGCGACCACCTCGGTGTGCGCTGATCATCACGCTTCCGCTTTCGTGCTGCGCGATCTCAAACGACGTTTCGCCCGTTTCATCCAGCGCCAGCAGCTCCCCGACCGTTAATTCTTTCATGATATCGTTCATGTTCCCACCGCCTGCGTATACCGCTCAAATTCCATGTATTCAAGCGTTGATACGCTTGGATCGTTGCTGTATACATCGATCATATCAAATCGCGTGACAAAAGTTTCGTCTTTGTCTTTGTAGCATTTCGCTATTACAAACGTATCTTTGTCGGAGCACACGACCTTATATACAACGCCCTCTCTGACAAGCATTTCACCTGTCTCAACATTGACTCTCGGTTTTTTCTCTGCCGCATACCATTCAAGGTCAATGCCTTCGATCTCCGCTCTGACTTCCAGATGCCTGAGATAGCATTCCATCGTGTGTTCTTGATCCTCTAACAGATGGATCGGGCATGTCGGTGTAAAAGGCAGCGTTCCTGCTTCTGCTTTTATCAGCATCTTGTGCAGCTTCTCATATCTGTTTTTTGTCTGCCAGTATTCCGCCGCAAAGCGTTCCTTGTAGTCCTCACTCTGCATCAGATTGATTGTGTCCTTCAGTTCCATTGTTATCCCTCCGTGTACATCTCATGAAGCCGTCCGACAATTTCGTCCGTTTCACTCACTTCCGCTTCTCCGTCAGACACTTCGCCGCGATCGCCGATCAGTTCACGCAGTCTGTCGCAAAGTGTCTGCCCCGGAGCGATCTCCGGCGACATGATATATCGCAGTACCGCCATCAGATAAAGCCCCTCTGTCACCGCGATGTACGGCTCACCGAGAGTACTTCCGCGCAGCGTAAATCGCCATTCTCCGACCGCCATCGGTGCAAATACATCCGTGTCCAGCCAAAGTACTGCACCGTCATCTGTAATAAACGCCGTCAGATGTCTGCCGCCGCAGATGATTGACACCGGATGCGGCTGCAGCGGAATGTCTCCCTCGTTAGAATTGTCAAACAGGATCTCGTCCGCTGCTGTCTCGGTCACGTTCCATTTGTCGCGATCGCATCTCGGTACCTCAAGATACGCAAGAAACTCATCTTCCTCCATACGCGGCATACCGTCGATCAGATACCATCCTCCCGCAGTTTCAATGAACTGCCGTCCGTCGTTCGTTGTTGCTGCATGGATCGTCTTCGATTCCTTGCATGCTGTGTAGATCTTTTTTGCCCTCATTGCTCACCCATCCTCTCAAATGTTCGCTCGATCTTCCGCTCTCTGACAGCTTCGATCTCTTCTTCTTCAATGCCCAGCAAGTACTTCATCTGGCAGAGCATTACCTCGACATCGGCAATCTCCTCGACGATCATTGCGCGTGGCTCAAGCACGCCCGGCTTGATCCCCACAGGCTGTCCGCGCAGGAACTGCCGCTTGTATTTGTTGATCGCCTGTATCAGCTCCGCGCACTCCTCGATCAGCTGATTGCTCTGCGCGTCAAATCCATAAATATTCGCAATCGTGTGGCACCGCAGCATGATATTCTCATTCAGACCCATGTGCTTCCTCCTCATCAAGATAATTGTTTCTGAACATCGCGCGAAACTCGTCGATACCCCAGTTGTATTGCTGCATCGCAAACCGCTGTGCCGCACGTTTCAGCGCCAGATCAAATTCCCGATCACGGTGTACTCCCTTGTTGCCTTCATGGCATCGGTCGTGGCACAGTAACACCCACAGCCCAAGCTCTTTGCTTTTCGACCGCATAGCTCCGCCGAATACCTCATGACGGTCAAGGTGATCCGTCGCGCCGTTTCGTCCGCACCTGCGGCATACTTCAAGATTCCGCTGCAAAATCGATGGCGCGTACCCGTTTCTGTCGAGCTTTACACCGTATTCGTTTTTCATGATCGGTTCTCCTTCTTCTCATGCTCCATTTCGTCCCGCTCTCCGTCGATATCGCGCCCGCATACAGGACAATATCGCACATCCTCGCACGGGATCTGCAAAAACTCCTCCGCTGTCCCCGGCTGATGCGTCCGGGCAAATACCCAGAAGATGTCCTTGTTCGCTTTTGTGATCTTCTCGCAGACCTTGCACATGCGTATCACTCCCTCTTGACTGCCATCGCGCCGGCAATACAGACACATATTGAACATACTGCCAATAATATTTTTTCTGCAAGTCCTTGACCAAAATTTATTATGGTTAACGCTCCAAAAGTGAGGAGCAAATTTTGAATGAAGTTACGCATCTGATTCACCGCCTTTCCTCCTCTCGCCGCGAGCACAGTAAAAATCCGGCGACGGGATCAGCCCGTTCAGATTTGGACACCCTGTCCATCTGTTGTGCGGCACGTCGCAGTCTTTGCAGCGCACGACTTCAACGACATCTTCGTCAACATATGCATCATTGATCAGTTCCAAAAACTCATCATCCACAACAGCCATGCGAGCTTGATGCGATTCCGCAATCCTTTTCTCTGTGTCTCTATAAAGCGCATCCGCATCAATGTATCTCGGCATGGTGATCTCCTTTCATCGCCTGTTCGGCTTCTTCTCTGGTTAAAAAGACGGTTTTGCCGATGTCATCCTCGTTGAAGACAAGCGCCGATTCGCATGTAAAGCTATGTTTCATCCAAATTTCATCGCGCAGGTTTGTTCCGACCACGCTCGCGGATCCAAGCACTTCCTTTTCGTGGATTCTACCACCCGGCGTAACCATGTATACGATATCTCCCACATTGCACGGCGGCACGATAACGCCGTTTGCGAGAATGTGTTCGGCAACCGCACTCGGACACACCGTCAAATCACCAAAATCACAGTAGCCACATTGGTGTGAAATTTTACAACCATCCGTACAGAATTTTTTCAAAATCTCAATCAATCTATCACGCATCAGGTATCACCTCCCGTATCGTATATATCAAGTCGGATCGTAGCCATGTCGTTCTGTG
>JAZRQR010000139.1:0-8623 GCA_045650025.1 Eubacteriales bacterium | reverse complement strand
AATAGGAAACAGCCCCCGTTGCGGATAACGCCTGCAGAATGCCCACGGATGCAGAGCTGGATTGAATGATCGCGGTGACCAGTGCGCCCACAAGCACACCAAGCACGGGATTGGTAAACGCAAGGAACAGATTTTGGAACTCGGGCACGTCCGCAAGTCCCGCAACCGCGTCGCTCATGGCATCCATACCGAACATCAGCGTTGCAAAGCCGAGCAGAATGGTACCCACGTCCTTTCTTTTCGAGGACTTGGAGAACATGATAAGTCCAATGCCGATCAAGGCGAGGATGGGCGTAAAGGACATGGGCTTGAGCAGCTTCATGATGATGTTGTCACTGGAAATGCCGCCAAGGCTGAGGACCCATGCGGTCACTGTCGTACCGATGTTCGCACCCATAATCACGCCGATGGATTGCTTTAAGGTCATGACCTTGGAGTTAACAAAGCCCACGACCATGACCGTCGTAGCAGAGGAGCTTTGAATGACGGCGGTCACACCGAGACCTGTCAAAAAGCCCTTGAGCTTGCTGTTGGTCAGCTTGCCAAGCAGTGCCTTCAAGCTGTTTCCTGCGCGTCTTTCCAGACCGTCGCCCATAATGTTCATGCCGAACAGGAATAAGCAAAGACCGCCGATCAAGGCAAGCGCGTCAAAAATATCGAACATATAAAACCTCCATAATTGTGTATGTGTTGATTGTTATTTTTTGGCGTATTACAAAAGCCAAGCCATTATAACACCTGAAAAAATGCTCGGTCAATAGACTTTACATAAACATTACATTGCAGCGAGAGATATTACATTGATTTTACAAAAGTGTTGTGGTATAATGGTATCAAACGATTATTTTGATATTGACCAAACGGAGGGATCCAATATTTTGAATAACGAAATGATTTACATAGTCGAGGACGACGAGGGCATCCGAGAGCTGTACGAGGGAGCGTTTGAAGGCTTATATGCAACGGAAATGTTTGAAAACGGCAAAGACTTTTTTGTGCGCTTTGATCAGGTGCGTCCCGGTCTTATTATCCTTGATATCATGCTGCCCGATATGGACGGATACACGATACTGACCAAGATTCGCGAGGTAGATGAGAAGATTCCCGTGATCATTGTCAGCGCAAAATCCGATGAGATCAGTGCGGTTAAGGGGCTGAATAAGGGCGCGGACGACTACATGACCAAGCCTTTCTCGGTTCTGGAGCTGATCGCGCGCGTCAAGACCAATCTGCGCCGCGCCAATTTGTACGTAACCAACCAAAGCGGATTTGTGATCGACAACAACGTTTATAAGATCTTTTATCAAAACCTCGACCTGGGGCTGACTCTCAAGGAGTTTAAATTGCTTAAAATGCTGATTGGCAATGCGGGTGTCACGGTTGCACGTGAGGAGCTGTTCCGTCACGTTTGGGGAGAGACCTTTATGGGAGAGACGCGCACGCTGGATATTCATATCTCGCAGCTGCGCGACAAAATTGCGGCATGTGGAGGGGGCGAGGTAATCGTGACCGTGCGCGGTATCGGTTATCGCTTTGAAGCAGTATGAAAAAGAAAATATTTGTCAGATTTTTTGTCGCGATCCTGATCTTGGTGTTGCTGATGTTCGCCTTTGGTGTTTTGGCGGTCAATTTGAATACGACGTTCGTTGTCAACGAGCGACTCAAGGAAGAAACCGAGCTTGCTGCCGAGCTGTTAAACGAGCGGGCGGATTTTGCATTGTTTCAAAAATATGCAGGCAACCCCGAGCTGCGTATTACGGTGTTTGATCTGGACGGCAACGTGCTTTATGAAAGCGACACCTCTGCAGAGCTGGACAACCACAAGGACAGGGAAGAAATTCAAAACGCGCTTGCAGGCAAATCCGATACAGTGCGCCGTTATTCCGAAACCTTCAAGTGTGACATGACCTATTATGCCACTGTGACCACGCTTTCGGACGGCTCGCAGATCATTTTGCGCTTGGCGGTCAGAAGCAGCCATATTTCTTCTTATATCAATGCGTTAATTCCGCTGTTGATCGTGGTTCTGCTGATTTCCTTGGGCATCTCGTTCTTGTTGGCAAATCTTTTGTCGCGCAATGTGTCCTCTAAGATTACCGAAATCGGGGAAAGCCTCAAGAGTCTTAACGAGGGGGAATACGCGCCAATTAAAACAGATATGAGCGAGCCGGAGCTGTTTTCGGTGCTCAATCAGATCAATGAGCTCAACGCCAATATCCATAACCATATTCGCATTGCGGACGGCGAGCGCGTTAAACTCAACGCTGTGCTGGATAACGTGTCGCAAAGCATTATCGCGCTGGATAAATTTGAGCGTATTGTCTTTGCAAATAAGAGTGCCGTTGCGTTGTTTGGCAGCACGCATAATGATATTGGTATCGGTCTGATCGATATGATCCGCGATTGCGAGATCCATGGAAAGATCTCACGCCATTTGCAGGAAAACTATTCCTTTACGTATCAATATGAGGACAAAGTGCTTTCTTTTGTGCTAACACGGGTGACCGATCCCGCAATTTCGGACAACATCGAGTCTATTTTGATCGTGACCGATATTACGGCAGAGAAGCTGATCGCCAAACAAAAAAGCGATTTCTTCGCAAACGCTTCGCACGAGCTCAAAACTCCCATCACGGTTATGCAAGGCTTTTCGGAGATGCTGATGAACAAAGAGGGAATGGACGAGGTATCCAAAAAGCAGCTGGGGCGCATCCATAAGGAAAGCCTGCGTCTTGGTTCGCTGATTTCGGATATGCTGATGCTTTCTATGATCGAGGGCGGTGAAGCCCCAAAAAGAACGCTTAGCAAGGTTTCTTTGGACGAGATTTCCAAGGACATTCTGGAGGGGCTGACCGAAAGAATCAAGGCAAAAAATCTGACAGTCAGCGTTGAGGGCTCCGCCTGCCTGACTTCCGATTATAACATGATGGTCGAGCTTGTGGAAAATCTGATTTCCAACGCCGTGAAATACAACAAGGACGACGGCAGTGTGACCGTGGTGCTGCAAGAGTGCGAGCAGGGCGTTTTGCTGCAAGTCAAGGATACGGGTATCGGCATTGAAAAAACGCATTTGCCAAGGCTTTGTGAGCGATTTTACCGCGTGGATAAATCGCATTCCAAGCGCATTGGTGGCACAGGGCTTGGACTTGCGATCGTGAAGCACATCTGTGCGATCTTGGATGCTAAGCTCAGCATTGAAAGCGAATTTGGCATAGGCACGACAGTGTCGGTCATGTTTGGCAAGCAAAAATAAGCGTGCAAAAAAACACGAGAACCCACATGGGTTCTCGTGTTTTTTGTATTTGGTTATTGTTGTACGGTTTCGACCTGTTTTTGTGCCTGCACCAGGCGGTAGTACTCGAAGAACTTATAAATGTTGTTGCCCTCGGGGGCGGTCATTTCGCAATATGTCTTGCCAAAGCTGAACAAGAGGAAGCGTCTGCCGCGCATGGCAAGCTCGGTGACGTCCGAGAAGGGAACGAACATCTCGCCGCATCGGATGCCCTCGGCATTCATGCTGAAGCGGCCCTCGGCAAGCGTCCTTTCCTCGTGGTTTTCCACGGTGTAAACTCTTGCGCCATCGGCAAAGATCTCGGCACCGCTTTGCACCATGGCCTCTGCCGCTGCGCTTTGTCTTGCGGCAAGCGCGGTCAGGGTGGTGTCGGGTGCGCCGTGCAGGTAACCGAATGCGTCGTAGGTAAAGAAGCCGCCGCATGCGGTGCAGCTGACCTTGTCACCCTTGGAGCGCAGCGTGTCGATCTTGCCGCAATGGGGGCAGACGTAAAGCAGGTTCTCCAGGTTCTCGGCAAGTCGCTTGCCCTTGTATTTGCAAGGCTTTTCGGATTGACGGGCATAGGCGTCCTCGTAGAGGTCATCGTGAATGATGCGGTTGACCTCGTCCTCGCTCATAGCCGCGATCTGCTCGGCGGTGTATACGTTGACCACCTCGCCGTGCACGTAACCCTTGCGCGTGTTTTTGGTACTCCACATGGGGCTTGCAAAGTAGCCGCCCGAGATGCGGTAGGTCACCAGCGCACAGCGTGCCGCCTTGACAAGACCTCCCGTGGTGGGGGCAATGGGGCAGGTGATGCCGTCCCAGGAGCGAATGCCCTCGGCAAACATGCACACGTTTGCGCCCTTGCGCACCTTGCGCAAAATATCAATGATGGTGCTTGCCGCCGTGGTGCCTTTCTTGCGCAGAATGGGGGCGACCAAGAAGTTGACCAGCTTATAGCCGCGCTTCCAGCGTGCAATGTGCTCGCTTGCCACGTAGTACATCTGGCGGGGGAAGGAGCATGCGGTGAACAAGCCGTCGTAATCGGTGGTGTGGTTGGAAAGCACGATGTAATGATCGGGCAGATCCTTGGCTACCTTACAGGTATAGCCGAATTTGATACGGCAGAATGCTCTGACCGGGGGGCGCAGAACACTCCAGATAAAATTCAATCGTTTTTGCACGGAAAAATCCTCCGTAATCATGTATTTTTGCAGAAAAATGCTCCCGCGTACGGCAGGAGCATTGATGTTGCGTTGTGCTTACGCCTGTGCACGCTTCAGCTCGTGCTCCAGCCAGATCAGACCCATGCTGAAAGCATCGTGCAGGCCGTCCTTCTGACCCTGCTTGACGATCTTGGTGGGATCCTTGGAATCAATGATCTGAATCAAAATCTTGCCGGGGACGTCCTCGCCCTTTTCGTTCTTGACGTAGGACATGATCTCGAGAATGAGAATGCAGGGCTCGCTCATGTCGCCGTAGCAAATGGTGTTACCTTCGCGAACCAAGGGCTTGTCTTTATAATAAAGGTATTCGCCGCCAACCTGCGCGCGTGTTTCGTTTGCCATATTGTGCCTCCTTAACTATCTATATCAATAGAAATAATATACTATTTACCTATTATAGCACGGAAAAGCCATATAGTCAAGGATATTTATAAAAAATTCACTTATTGCGCCATAAAAGGCGAAAAACGCTTGAAAAATCCGCTGCCTTGCGGCGTTTGCATCCCCAGTGTGTAAAGTGCGTCGGCGCGGTCGGCAAGCTCCTTCTGTCTGCAGTCGGGCGCGTCTGCCGGCTTGATCACAATCGGAACCGGGTTGTTTCTGCGCAGCTCGGCTAAGATCGCGCGCCCCTTGGCGTTGGCGGCAAGCACCGTAAAATACGCGGGTGTGCGGCGCAGGTCTTGCTCTGTGACACCCAAAGCTGCGTACAGCACGGCACGGTGCACGTGCGCGTCGGGCAGGGATTTGTGCGCGACAAGCGCGTAAAGCTGGTCAAGCGTGGTGGCGTGATGCGCGGCGGCTGCAATGCGTGCACCAAGCCCCGAGGCGCAAAGCGCGGCGTGCTCGATCTGCTCACGCGGCAGAAGGCGCAGTACGGCAAGCAGCGCGGCGTTATAGGCATTTTTGTCAAGCAGCTCTCCCTTGTCATGTGCACGGCAGAGCAGGTCATAGGTGGGGGCAGGCAAGTGCGCCTGCAGTGCGTCAAGCCCTTGCTCGCGATACAGCTTGCGCAAAGCCGTTGCGCTGGGGTAGCCCCCCGTGATGGTGTCTTGGGTGTAGCTTGCCCCTTGGCGGCGCGTGCAGAGCGGTGTTATGTCATAACCGCCCGCCAGGATCGCCTTGCAGTAGGCAAGCCCCAAAAGGTCGTTGGAAAGGGCGGTGGCGTCCTCGCCCGACACCGCGGAGAGTGCCTTGGCGTAGGCGGCAGCCGTGCCCATGTTGGTCTTGATCAGCGCGTCGTATTGCTGCGCAAAGTCTTCCGACAGCGCAACCCATGCAAGACGCTGCAAACGGTCCATATCGCCGCTCTCGCTGCCAAAGAACAGCGCGTCGCAGCCAAATGCATCTGCAGCGGCAACGCCGCCACAAGCGAAAAATTCAGCCCCTGCGGCAGCGTAGGGGAAGGGGAGCTCGACCACAAGATCCGCGCCCGCAGCCACGGCAGCCTCGGCACGCGCGTACTTGTGCAAGAGGGCAGGCTCACCGCGCTGGACGTAGTTGCCGCTCATGACGCAGACGATCTCGTCAGCACCCGCCGCGCGCGCACGCTCCACGTGGTACACGTGCCCGCCGTGCAGCGGATTGTATTCGCAAATAATGCCAAAGCGTGCCATAAAGCCCTCCCATTTTGCAGTTTCTTTGGTCAGTATATCACGCAATCGCGCATTTGTCAAGCAAAGGGGGAGAAATTGAAAAATACTGCAAATTTTTCTGTATCACACATTTTGATGACCGTCCCCTGTGTTAGAGAACCGCCCCCCTGTGTTACCACTTAAAAATCTCAAAATCAAGCAGGAAAATATGAAAAAACTCTTGACAAAATGCAGATTAGCGGTTATAATATTTACTGTCGCTTTTTATGTCGTTTGCAAAGGAGGGGTAGCGTGAAGGTTGACTTTAGCTATCCGATCAATTTGCTGTTCACGCTTAAAGCTCAACATAAAATGGATTGCATCCATTTTAGTTGAACTTTCAAAACTATTTGCGCCGCTGTGGGCGGCATGGAGGAGATTATGATTCTTGATATGGGCCCCATGCTGCGAGGCGAGGTTGACACGTTGGCTGTGGACTACATGGTCAAGCCCGAGCCGCTTTCCGGTGTAGAGTTCACCCAGGACGCGCACGTGGTCGGTCAGGTGACCGATACCGGTGGGTATATGCGTCTTTATTTGGAGGCGGATATGCCGTACGCGACCATCTGCGCAAGATGCCTTGACAGAGTGGAGGGCGTTTACACGGTATGCTTTGAGCGCACCGTAGCCGAAGAGAAGTCTTTGACAGAGGAGCAGATCGAAGACAACGTGGACGAATACATCATCATAAGAGATGGTCAGCTGGATATTGACGAGCAGCTGGTGGAGGAAATGATCCTTTCGTTCCCGACAAAGTTCGTGTGCTCGGACGATTGCCCCGGTCTTTGCCCTAAGTGCGGTGCACAGCTCAAAAAGGGAGCATGCGGCTGCAAGACAAAGGAGATCGACCCCAGACTTGCGGTGCTGGCAAAGCTGCTGGAAGAGAGCGACGACTGATTTTTGAATGTAACCGAGTTTCCGGTAACAGATATAAGTTTATAAAAAAATTTGACATAACGCGGTGTACGGTATTAAGCCTATTGTACACCAAAGAGGAGGTGTAATTATGGCAGTACCGAAGAGAAAGGTATCCAAGGCACGCAGAGACAAGAGAAGATCCAACAACTCCAAGCTCGCTATGCCCGGTATGGTAAAGTGCTCCAATCCCGAATGCAATGAAATGGTATTGGCACATCGTGTTTGCAAGGCTTGCGGTTTCTACGGCGGCAAGCAGGTAATCACCCTGAAGCAGAAGGAAGACTAATCCTTTTTTACCAACCAAAACCACACAAAAGGATTCATCGACGCGCAGCGGGGTGAATCCTTTTGTCTTACTAGGAGAATTTATGAAATATTTGAAATATATGGCGCTTGCCGCGGCTTTGCTGATGCTTTGCTCCTGCAGCTCGGTGCAGGATATGCTGGAGCAGGAAACGGCTGATCTGGCTCCGCCCGCCAAGGACTCGGTTGATTTGCTGGACATTCCCGATTATCTGTCCCTGCCGCTCTCATCCTGCGTCACGTTGGGCGCGTATACCGGCTTGACTGTGAGCATTGAACCGATCACGGTGACCGATGAGCAGGTGCAGGATGTCATTGACGAGATCAGAACGGTCAACGGCATGTACGAAAAGATCACCTCGCGCGCAACCAAATGGGGCGACGTGCTGGTGCTTTCCTATTCCGCCATTCATTCGGATGGCTCGACAGGCGTTGGGGAGACCGACGCAGAGGTCGCGCTGCAAGAGGATAGCGACTATCCTGCCGATTTTGTAGAGGGGCTTGTGGGCGCACCCTGCGGCATTCCCGTGGTGGTGACCGTGGAGGATTCCAAGGGCACGCTGACCACTTATACGGTGACGGTGTCCTATATCAAGGGCGCGTATGACGAGCTGACCGATGCGTTTGTAGAAGCGTATACCGACGGTGCCTGCAAAAAGGCAGATGCATTTTTTGCATACTGCAAGGAGCAGATGTTCAACGAGCTGTATTACGATACCGTATATGACGCTTTGTGGGATGCTTGCGTGGCAAACTGCAAGGCAGATATCGTCCCTGACGAGGCGGTGAGCTACTACATGAGATCCATGGAGGACTACTACCGCAAGATGGCAACCGAAAACGGCGTGTCGTATGAGACCGTGCTGGAGGCGTTTGAGCTGGATGAGATCAAAATGATGCAGCTTTCCTACGGTTACGCGGAAAAGGATATGATCTTTTACGCCATGATTGCCGATGCAGGGCTGCAGGTGTCCGAGCAGGACTATGCAAGCACGCTGATGGCGTATGCCGAGAAATATTACAGCGGCTTTGCCCCCGGTGTGGGCAAGGGAAGCGGTCAGGGCGGTCAGGTCACGGTCGAGGACGTGGCAGCCTATCTGAATGCCGAGCAACCGCGTATTGTCAAGGAGCTTTGCTACGACGAGCTGCTCTACGATTATCTGTACGCCAACAATCAGATTATGATGGGCAACGTGCCTATGAATTAAAAAGCAGGAACAGCGGGCCAAATGGGCCGGGGTCCCGTTTTTTTTTGTTTTGTTAAAAATAAG
>JAZRQR010000138.1:0-11137 GCA_045650025.1 Eubacteriales bacterium | reverse complement strand
TAAGGTCACTTGCAGACTACAAGTTTGATAGGTCAGAGATGTAAGCACAGTAATGTGTTCAGTCGACTGATACTAATAGACCGAGGGCTTGAACCTCCTTAGGTTCAAGTTTACAGTATTACTTGAGTTTCATTTTCTACTCATCCTTATTCGTCTTGTCACAGATAGAATTGAAAAGTTGCGGTTCGGCTAAATGCCGACCTTTTTTCATGCAATTTTTGAGATAACACCGCCGAGAGTAACCGTCTGGTCGCTCTCGGCGTTTTTGTTGATTCTTAAATTGCTCCTACGATGAAAATATCGTCCCTGAGAGGTGTTCTTTTTGCAGGAGAAATTGATGCGGTGGTAGCATCCTCTCGCCCTACGATGAGTTTTTGAGGTATTATGGATGATATGATAACTGTTCTGCATTTCAAGATCTGCGGACAGTCGAGGCGCCTCTCCCTACAGTTACGTGGAACAGTGCGCACGCTTTGATTTTATGCATGAAAAGAACACCGCCGAGGAGCATTCCTTGGCGGTGTTTCGTATGTGGCTCAATCAGAGTAGGTAGTTAGGCATAGGATCGGTGACCTTGACCTTGCCGTCCTTGGGGGCGGGGGTGGGTTTACCGACGACAGCTTCGACCACGGCAGGGTCGATATTGGCGATGACGTGCTCGGTGACGGCGGGGGCTACCTTTTCCTCTACGGGCTTTGCAGCCTTGGGTGCGGTCTTCTTTTCAGGAGCTTTTGCGGATGCCTTGCAGGAGGTCGTTTTTTTCGCCGTAGCGGGCTTTTCTTCTTTGGTGGGCTGTTCTGCCACGATGGGCTTTACGTCCTCTACGTCGGCTTTTTTAGCCACTCTGTTGATGCTCTGCTTACCGATTGGCATATTGGAGAACCTCCTCTGTGAGTTTGGTATATTCGCCGGCTGCGCGGCTGGATTTCTTGTATGCGCAGACGGGCTTGGAGTTATCCTGCGCCCACTCGACGGTGCTGTCTACGCGGATGTAGTTTTCAAACAGTCTGACGTTATCAAGCTCTGCCAAGGTTTCCATGGTCTGCTTGAAGTAGTTCTTGCGCTCGCTTGCTTTGGTGACCGCGATGCCCATCAGCTCCAGCTTGGGCGCGATGTTCTTGACCTGCTCGTAGAACTCAAACATGTTAGCAAGGCCGAACAGACCCCAAGGCGATGCCTCGACCGGCACGATGAGGTAATCGGACGCGCACATGATGTTCATGACCCAGCAGCCCAGGGTGGGGGGAGAGTCGATCAGGATATAATCGTATTTGTTCAGAGCCATGATCTTGGTCAGCCCTTGGCGCAAAATGAATTCGCGCTGCCACTTGGTGAACAGCTCAAACTCGATGCTGCTCATGAGCGTGGAGGAGGGGATGATGTCCAGACCCTCGTACTCGGTGGGCACGATAAAGTCGTACAGATCCTTCTGCTCGCGCATTGCGGTGTAGAGATTCTTGCCGTTCTTGGCGTATTCCAGCGCGGTTTCCTCATCAAAGAAGGAAAGCGTCAGATTCATCTGCATATCGCCGTCGATCATCAGAACCTTTTTGCCCATTGCGGACATGGCATAGCCCACGTTGGAACAGGTGGTGGATTTTCCGCTTCCGCCCTTGTTGTTGGCAAAGCAAATAACCTTGGTCATGCTCATAGTATTTTGTATCCTTTCGGTGTTTTATACGGGTCTTGCGTCGGGTGCGTCACCCGGCTCGCGCAGGTATTCGATGATCTCGGTCAGTCCCTGTCCGGAGTAAGAGCTGACCTCAAAGATCTTCTCGCAGCCGCAAAGCTTTAGCCAGCGTCTGACCTGTTCGACGTTGCCGTCGGGCTTGTCCACACCCGTCACGATGCCGATCACCTCACGGTTAACCATGCAGGTAATGGCGGGGGGAAAGACGCAAAACGGCTCGTTGGCACTTATGACAATACCGACGATGTCTGCCTCGTAAGCATAGAGTGCGAGAGCCGCGCCCAGTTGCTTGACTTCGGTATACTCGCCGGGTGTGTCAATAATGGTATCGAAATAATTGATATACTGTGTCTTGCAGTAGTGCAGCTGCTCGCCCTTGAGCGCTTGGGTCAGGGTGGTTTTGCCTGCTGCAACTCTGCCGACTAAGATCAGCTTTTTCATGATCAGGTCTTGGTGACGTCACAGACCGCAAAATGCAGCTTATCGCGGAAATAATCGGCGATGGCGTGGAATGCGGACTCCACCTCGGAAACTCTGCCCGTGATGATCAACGTGCCCGAGAAGCGGTCTACGAAGCCGAGATCCACGCCCGCGTTCTTGAGCGCGATATCCGCCGTGATGACGGCAGTTTCTGCAGGACTGACGGTCAGCACGCCGATGGCAGCGTGGGTGTAGTCAAGCTTGGGGTCAAGACCCATTTTCTGATAAAGAATCGGATCGGGATTTGCAATGATATGCGCAAGCGTGATCTGTCTGCCGGGAACCAGCTCCTGGACGATGCGCATTTTATCCTGCATATGCAGATCCTGAGGGAAATTGTTCATATTAACCTCCAATTTGTACGTGCAGATCGCACACGCTCTGCGCGGCTGCGACCAGCGCTTCCATACTCTCCTTATTGGGAGGGAGAATGTCGGGCAGGGTATAGGTTCTGCCGATGCCCGTATATTTATCTGTGCCTAAGCGGTGGTAGGGGAGCAGGTGTATCTCCTTGACACCGGGCAACGTGTTTGCAAATTTAGCGATCTCGCGGATCTCTTGTGCCGTTGCGTTAAAGGTGGGAACGGTAGGCACACGCACGGTCATACTGTGCGCATTCTGTGCGATCCACTTGGCGTTGTCGAGGATCAGCTCGTTGGGTCTGCCGGTGAACTCCTGATGCTTTGCGCTGTCCATGTGCTTGATGTCCATGAGCACGTAATCCACGTGGGGGATGATGCGCTCAATGATCTCGCGCTTTGCAAAGCCGGTGGTTTCAATTGCGGTGGTAAAGCCGTAATCGTGGCAGGCGCGCAGCAGCGCCTCGGTAAATTCGGGCTGCGCCAGGCACTCACCGCCGGAGAGCGTAATGCCGCCGCCCGAGCGCTGGAAGTACATGCGGTCCTTGGCGATCTCTTCCATCAGGTCTCTGACAGAAATATCGTAGCCGACCGTCTTTGTCTTGCCGCCCTGTTCCATTTGCTGGATCTTGAAATCCTGGGATTCGGGGTTGCAGCACCACTTGCAGCGCAAGAAGCAACCCTTCAAAAATACGATGGTGCGGATGCCGGGTCCGTCGTGGACCGAATAACGCTGAATATCAAACACACGACCGACTCTGTCGTAATACTGTTCCATAACGGATCCTTTCAAAAGAATTTTGCTTTGTAGGGGCGCACATTGCTTTCGCACGGGCGATCAATGATCGCCCCTACAATTTGTGATGGAAATTTGCCTGCGGCAAATTTCAACCTTCACATTCCGCCAAAGGCGGAATATTTCACTCGCGCATCGCGCAAATATCACTTTGCGAAGCAAAATATCACATTTCGCCATGCGGCGAAATATATCACTGCAATGCCGCCTATGACGGCATTGCTTTACCAGCCCTGTTCGGTTCTGTTGATGATATCGTCCTGAAGCGAACGGGAAAGGGTGGTGAAGAGTGCGCTGTAGCCCGCAACGCGAACGACCAGCGTCTTATAGTTTTCGGGATGCGCCTGTGCGTCCAGCAGCGTTTCTTTGGAGACTACGTTGTACTGTACGTGCATACCCTTCTGATCAAAGAAGGTGCGCAGGTAAGCCACGAACTTTTCCAGTCCCTGCATGCCCGCAAGAGCCGTGGGATGGAACTTCTGGTTAAACAGCGTGCCGTTGGAGGCTGCTGCGTGGTTGAGGCGGGATACCGAGTTTGCAGTTGCGGTGGGGCCGAGCACGTCTCTGCCGGACGCAGGGCCTACGCCGTCTGCAATGGGGGTGTTGGAAAGTCTGCCGTCCGGCGTTGCACCGGTCTGGTAGCCCAGCGGTACGTTTGCGGATACGGGGTACAGACCTGCCTGGAAGATACCGCCGCGGCAGTTGGTGTACTGGGGCAGGATATCGGTATAGGTCTCGCCGACCTCACGTGCGAACATGTCAACGTCCTCAAGGTCGTTACCGTACTTGGGAAGTGCCATGATCAGCTCGCGGATCTGCTGATAACGCTGTTTCTTGTCTGCGGGGAGGAAGGATGCGGTCAGGAAGCTCTGGTAGATCTCGCTGATCTGTGCGCCCGTGACGTTTGCACCTGCTTCAACCAGCTGCTTGACAGCCTCAACCGTCAGCTCCTCAGCCTTCTTGGGAATGTAGCCCTCGCCAAAGTTGTTCTGAATGGCTTCCTTATATTCCTCCATGGTGACCTGCTTGGTATCAAAGACCAGAGTCTTGACAGCCAACAGACCATCGGTGTTGTTTGCAATACCAAAGCCCTGAGGACCGGTGAAGTTGTATCTTGCGCCGCCCTCTTGGTTGGACTTGCCGCGTGCCATACAGTCATCGATCAGCGATGCCTGGAAGGGCAGGGGGCAACGAACGCTGTGTGCGTAGTCGACTGCGTTGTCTGCCTGCACCATCATCTTAACAAAGAATTCCTGCTGGGTCTTGTATGCTTCGTAGAAATCCTGGAAGCTGCCCATCTTGCAAACGTCGCCGGTCTTGGGGCCGATCTGCTCGCCCTTGTCCACGCCGTTGGAGAATACCATTTCCATAGGACGGCACATGTTGAAGAATGCAGCATCGTGCCAGCCGTCGGTGTAGTGAGGTACGCAAGGCTCTACGCAACCGATGATGCAGTAGCGGCGAGCTTCCTTAAGGGAAATGCCGCGATCCATCATAGCGGGGATGATGACCTCGTCGTTATAGAAGGCAGGCACGCCCATACCCTCGCGGGTAACGGCTGCAGCCTTGATCAGAAGATCGTGGGGGGATTTGTTCCATACGCGGATGGAAAGCGAAGGCTGGGGCAGACGTACGTGGCACTGTGCCTCCATGCACATGAAGGACAGCTCGTTGGTAACGTCGTAGCCGTTCTCGTCCTGACCGCCTACGATCAGGTTCTGGAACATGCCGTAGCCGGCAAAGCCCTCTGCGGAAGCGGCGTCACGCACCTTATTCAGGTCATTGAACTTGACCCAGATGCAATCCAGCAGCTCCTGTGCGGATTCAAGCGTTTCGATACCGCGGTCGATATCGTACTTGAACCAGGGGTACATGTAACGGTCAAAGGTACCGGGGGAGATCGAGTGTCCGCTGGATTCCAGCTGCAGGATCTGCTGCACGAACCAGAAGGACTGGCAAGCCTCATAGAAGCTTCTTGCGGGCTTACCGGGAACCTGCGAGCAGGTCTCTGCAATGCGCAGCAGCTCCTGCTTACGCTCGCCCTCGGCGTCAACAGCCATGTTATATGCAAGCTCTGCATATCTGTGGCCGTATGCGGTAACAGCCTGCGCACTTTCGATCACAGCCTCCAGGAAGTGCTTGCGGGACAGGTAATCGCCCTGACCCATGTCAAGCTTAGCCATTTCCTGCTCAGCCTGACCGATGATGCCCTCCATACCAAGGGTAATGACCTTTTCGTAATCGACACATACGTGACCGATGCCGTTATAGAAGTAGTTACCGACCGTGAAAATGCCGTGGTTCATAAAGATATCCAGACATTCCTTGTCCATGTTGGCGGCAGCAAGGTCGCTGACCGTCTTGCCATACCAGTAAGGATGTACCTTTTCCAGTCTTGCCACGGTTTCGGGCGAGATGTAGAAGGGGTCAGCCTCACGGGTTGCTACCGTTTCGTACTCGGGGCGCAGCCACTCAAAGGAGTACTCGGGGTAGGTCTGGCAACCACGGGGGGATACCGAGTTTGCGCCAACGATCAGCTCGTCGGGGCGGATGACGATCGGAATATTTTCCAAGATGTGACGCAGAGCGGCACTTCTTCTTTTCACAATGGGGAGATTTTCCGTATTCTTATAGCTTTCGGTTACCAGCTCGGCGCGGTAAGGCTCGATCTCGGGCAGCTTTGCGTAAAGATGCTCGATTAAGCGAGAAATACGGTCGCTTTTTGCGATCTGAAACTTGATTTCTGCCATGATACGCTATCTCTTTCTTTAGATTTGTTCCCAGAGCTCCTTGTGGGGCGCTGCAATGACTGCGGTGTAAGCCAGCATGCTCTGATCCTTTGCGTGTCTTGCGCCTGCTTCAACAGCAGCGGTGACGTCGCCGACGTCGCCCACGATCAGCACGATACCCTTACCGCCCATACCTCTGGAGGTACGCAGCTCGTAGATCTCGACCTTAGCGGTCTTGACGGCAATATCAGCAGCCTTGATCGCACTTGCGGCGGAGAAGGTCTCGATCACACCAAGGCTACCGTTCTTAGCGGCTGCCTGCGTGCCGAACATAGCGGAAACGACAGCGGGATCGATACGACCCATGACGCAGGAATCGATCAGCTTCTGGTCAAATCTGCCGGTTACGTGCTCAATTGCGGCGGTAACGTCTGCAATCGCGCCGGTGAGAATGATTTCAAACTTGCCGGGGCAGGCTGCGTGTGCGGAGATCAGCTGTACGCCTGCGCTCTTGAGCGCTGCGTCGGTCGCTTCAACACCCTGTGCAATGCTTTTCAGTTCAATAATTCCAATAGCTTGATACATATCTATACCTACTTATCTTAGATTCATGCTTCAATGATGATCTTGTTCTCGTCTACAAAGGTAACCGAGCCCGTGATCGATGCGTACTGAGGAACGGACAGACCGGGGCCTGCGGTTGCGATCATCTGACCGACCTCAACCTTATCGCCCACTGCCACGCAGGGAACAGAGGGAACACCGATATGCTGTCGCATACGGATCTCTACCTTTTCTGCGGTCAGATCCTTGGGGATATAGGTGGGATGCTTGTCAAACTTGGCAACGCCCAGCACCTCTTTCCACTTCTGGGAAACCAGCATGCTGCTGTCGCGGTGATCCGAGGGATAGAATTCCTGGCCGGGAGCGGCTACGTACTTCATACCCTTCTGTGCAAGGATCTTCTTGTATTCCTTGATGACCATCATGGGCGAGATGCCCTGGCAGCAAGAGAAGGTGCCGCAGATGTCGCAGCTGCAGCAAAGGCTTGCGGTGCGGATCAGCTCGGGGGTCTCCTGTGCGGGATACAGACCTGCACGGATCAGCTTGTGAGGCTCAAGGGGATAGCCCAGCAGGTGTCTGGGGCAAAGGTCGGTGCAGCGCGTGCAGGAGCAGCAGGTGGATGCTGCCAGACGCAGATTCTGCTCGACCGTGCGCTGCTTTTGCACAACGGCAGGAATGTTGTCCGGCACGATGAGCAGCGCCTTGGTGGTCTTGACCACCACATCAGATGCGGGGTTCTTGATGATACCCATCGAAGGACCGCCGTCAAACATGACGTAATTGGGGGGCACGGTGACGTTGACCGCCTTGAGAACGTCCGAGATGCGCATACCAACGGGAACCTTTACGGTGTACGCCTTGGGAATATCACCGCCAATGGTCAGCCACTTGGTGATAACCGGCATGTTTTCATGTACGGCATTGCGGATATTGTAAACGGTCTCACCGTTGTATACGATAACGCCCTGGGAGATGGGCAGGTTACCGGGCTTGATCAGTCTGCCGGTTACCTGGTAGATCAGGTTGATCTCGTCACCCATGGGGTAGATGTTGGGCACGGTCTTGACGTGGATACCGGGAGCGAGCTCCTGGTTGTCAGCAAGACCCAGGGTCATTGCGCGGTATGCCTTGATGGCAAGAACGGCGTGCTTGATATTGGTGTGCTCCATGACCAGTTGCGCGCCCTGCACGATCTCGGGCAGCTTTTCGCGCACCAGCTCATAGTCTGTATACATCAGCGGCTCACACTCAATGCAGTTGATGACCAAGAGGTCAGCACCGTCGGTCAGCTTACCGTAAGAAGGGAAGCCTGCACCGCCTGCACCGACAACGCCGCATTTTTGCAGAATGGATTTTAATTTTAATTCGGGCATAGTCTTTTTTCCTTATGTAAGATTGAGAGTTGCCGAAATACTGAAAATTAGTCGGCGGGCTTATCAATAACGCCTACGATAACGGCGTCTACGGGTGCGTACTCGCAGCCTGCTGCAACGCGTGCGCTGCTACCGGTTACGACCAGCACGTCCTCTCCAATACCGGCGCTGATAGTCTTGTCCACAGCAACCATGAACTTATCGGTCAGCGTTTCCTTTTCGATGATCTGCACCTCCAGGAACTTGAAGCCGCGCAGAGAATCAAACTTATTGGTGGAAACGATGGTACCAACTACTTTACCTTTAACCATAATATCCTCCGATACCTGTAATCACTTCACAACGGTAACCGTGAAACCGTTCTTGTAGCCAACTGCATTTGCGTCGTCGGTATCCACGTGCATTTCCAGTGCGAAGTCGTCGCGTACGCGTACCTGTACGCCAAACCATCTGGTCTTTCTGGTGCCCTGCAGAGCATCCACGTCAATGTAATCGCCGTCCTTGACGCCGTACTTCACAGCGTCGCTGGTGTGCATGTGGATGTGGCGGTTTGCGATGATGCAGCCTTCCTTAAGGGTAACAACGCCCTTGGGACCAATGATGGTAACGGGGGAAGAGCCGGCAATATCACCCGATTCACGCACGGGGGGCTTTACCTTGAGCACAAAGGAGTCGGTCAGAGAGATCTCAACCTGGCTTGCCTTACGCAGCGGACCAAGTACTCTGACGCCTTCGATGGGACGCATGGAGGGACCAATCAGGGTCAGGGTCTCCTTGCAAGCGTACTGACCGGGCTGCGAGAGATCCTTCATGGGGGTCAGCTCATAGCCTGCGCCGAACAGGGTCTCAAGATCCTGCTTGCAAAGGTGAATGTGTCTGTTGGAGATACCTACGGGAATACCCGCATCCTGGGTGGTGCCTGCATCCATTTCAGCAATCACTTTTTTGACGATTGCAGCGATGTCTGTGCTGTTAATTGCCATAACTGTTCCTCTTTCTTATCTTGAATTCCGCCCGAGGGCGGTGCACATATTTACACATATCGGTGCATTTTCTCGCAAATGCACTCATACGCGCAAATATGAGTTGGGGTTCTCGGAAGGGCGAATATTTCGCCCTTCCAAGACCTGCCTTAAAACGAACTAATTGTTGTGTAAAATTAGCCGATCTTGGGCAGCAGCTTCTCAACGTCAGCGTGGGGTCTGGGGATAACGTGGGTTGCAACAACCTCGCCAAGACGGCAAGCAGCTGCACCGCCTGCCTCAACAGCAGCCTTAACAGCGCCAACGTCGCCACGAACCATAACGCTTACCAGACCGGAACCGATCTTCTCAGAGCCGATCAGAACAACGTTTGCAGCCTTTACCATTGCATCAGCTGCCTCAATTGCAGCTACCAGACCTCTGGTTTCAACCATACCAAGAGCTTCCATTTTAAAATCCTCCTAAAATGTGTAGATAATATTTTTTATTTTTTATTTTTTTAAAAACTTGTGTGTGCCGTTCCCGTAAATTAAAGGGAATCGGTCTTCAAAAACTTCATGATGTCGGGATGGGGGCGCGCAATGACTTCGCAGAGCTTTACATTGCCAACTGCCTTTGCAGCCTGAGCGCCGGCCTCCGCTGCCGCAGTGACAGCGGATACCGAACCCTCAACTACAACCGTGACAAGTCTGCCACCCAGGCGTTTCTCGACATGAATCAGTTTTACGTCGGCAGCCTTGACCATTGCGTCAAGACCTACGATGGCAGTAACCATCGCCTGTACCTCGAGCAACGCGATTGCTTCCATGATTTAAGTACCTTTTACTTGTTGGGGTAATTAATTAGCCCAGCTTGGGGAGAAGCAGCTCAACATCGTCGTGAGGAGCGGGGATAACGTGAGTAGCGACAACTTCGCCAAGACGGCAAGCAGCAGCACCGCCTGCTTCAACAGCAGACTTAACAGCGCCGACGTCGCCACGAACCATGACGCTTACCAAACCGGAACCGATCTTCTCGGAACCAACAAGGGTAACGTTAGCAGCCTTAACCATTGCATCAGCTGCTTCGATAGCAGCTACGAGACCTCTGGTCTCAACCATACCAAGTGCGAGTTTCATAATTTTATCTCCTTATTTAAATTATTTACTTGTTTTTTTAGAGGAAGTCTTTTTGGGAGCAGCCGGCTTTTCCTCAGCAGCCGGAGCTTCATTTACTGTTGCAGTTTTGGGGTAACGGAGCTTATCGCGACCGGTTGCGGTCAGGTGAGCGAACCACTCAACCGAAGGATCAAGTCCTGCGATGATCTTGGATGTGATATACAAGTTTCTGCTCTTTGCTTCAGCCACGCCTCTGTCGTGAGCTGCAACAACCGCAGAAGGATCACCCATAAACTTGACTACCATAACCAGCGGCACCTCGCACTTATCTGCGTTGGCGGGCTTGTTACGGTCGATGGCGACTACCTTTACGTCAGCAGTCTTTGCCACCACGTCAGCAACGATGATGGACGTCGTAAAGCCGTATACCTCGATCATTCCGAGAGCTGCCATATCGTCAACTCCTTATCAGTCTGCGATGTAGCAGATCTTGATGCCCTTCTGAGCCACGTTGGTCTCCATAGCCTCGTTCATCTTATCGAGCGGGAAGGAGTGCGTGATCAGATCTTCGATCGGAATGTTCATTTCCTTGCACTGACGCAGGAACGCCATGGTGGTGGGGTAGTCCTCTGCGCTGTAGTCCCAAGAACCAACGATGTTGATTTCCTTGTTACACATAGCAAGGTGGGGGTTGATGGAGTACTCGCCGTTGTTTACGAAGAAGCCCATCTCGCACATACCGCCGCCGCGACGGATGTAGCTGAAGATATCAGCAGCAGCCACGGGAGCGCCGGTGCACTGGAATGCGAAGTCAACGCCAACGTCATTTGCTACAGCCTTGACCTTAGCAACTCTCTTTTCCAGAGTGTCTTCATCGGGTCTGCGGAAGCAGATGGTGGTCTTTGCACCCAGCTTCTGAGCGAACTTCAGACGGTCTTCGTTACCGTCTACTGCGATGATGTGGTTTACGCCTGCTGCACGCAGTACGCAGATCATCATCAGACCTACAGGACCGCAGCCCTGCAGAAGAACCTTAGAGCCGAACTTGATCAGGCCGGTAGACTGT
>JAZRQR010000137.1:0-5743 GCA_045650025.1 Eubacteriales bacterium | reverse complement strand
GCCTCCAGCTTGCGGAACACCTTTTTGGACAGAATATCGTCCAGAGCGTCCAGCTCGTCGCCGCCGCAAGCAAGATAAACGGGTATGTACTGCTTGATCTGCTTCATGATACGGTTACCGAACGTGATCTTGAATTTGTCGATCATGTACGCGTCCAGCTTCCCCAGTCTGCGCGCGTTTCTCGCGGTCATGCCGTATTCCTTTTGGGCTCTTGCCACCATGGAATCAAACTGCTCTGCCGAGATGCGCACCTGCTTGGCGGGCGCTGCCTCGAAGAACTGCGTCTTTCTGTCCAGATTGATGACCATCGCTCTGTCATACACCTTGTCCGAAATGGCAAAGGTGGAGTCGTCGTTGTTCGCCGTGCCGATAAACCACATGTTGGGGGGCAGCTTGAGTCTGCCGCCCTTTAAGAGAGCGGGGTCGCCCTTTTGCACGTCGGACACCACGTCAATGTATCGCTTTTCGGGATCGGGGATCTCAAGCAGCGAAAGAAATTCTGCAAAATAATATTCCACGCGCGCTATGTTCATTTCGTCCAGTACCGTTACGTACATATCGCTGCTGTAATTTGCCTCGTACATCTTCTGCAGCAGCAGAGTTTCATTGAACTTACCGGTAAACTCGTTGTAGTAGCCGATCATATCGGTACGTTCCTTCCACATGGGCTGGATGGGCACGATGACGGACGCGTTCCCGATAAATTCGCCAAACGCATATGCCAGCGAGGTTTTACCCGTACCCGACATGCCCTGCATGACCAGGATATGGCTGACGCCAAGGTTGGAAACGAAACGGCGGATGTCCGCAATATCATAGTAAAGTCCCAAGTTTCCTGCCGCATACGCGCGGAAGCTTTCGCAAAATCCCTCCAGCGTCAAGCTCGGGTCCTTTGCAGGGGCGGTGTACTTTTTCATGATCTGATCGGTCTTTGCCAGCATGAAAAAGCGACTTTCCCCTTCTGCTCGCTCGGGAGCAGAGCCTGCAGAGCGCTTGCCCTTGCCGCCGCTCTTTTCCCCATCGGGCGCGGCAACCACCTGCACGCGCGCAGAATCTGCACGCAGCACCGCCACGACCAGTCCCACGACCAGCGCAAGCAGTACGATCACGTACAGTCCAATGGCAGTTCTGGAGGATATCAGCTCCCACAAAAACTGTAAAACCATCATAGTCGGTTTCTCCTTTCGCCCTTTTTATGCAAGACCCATCAAGGTCAGAATCTCAAACGTTACAGGCAGACGCTCACGTCCCACCATGCGCTCCAGAATGGCAGAAAGCCTCTCACCGCTCTCGCGCTTGGCAATCAGCTGCAGCTGATCTGCGTACGCGGGAATGAGAATGGCTGCAACGCCGTTATCAAACGCATCACTCTGCTTACCACCCGCAGCCAGATAGACCGAGGTGTAACGCTCCAGCATGCGCAACGTGCGATTGGACAGGCGCTTGCCGCCCATTTCCTGCACCTGCTGCTCGATATGGTCGATCACGCGCCACAGCTCCTCGGGCAGGTAGTACGCATTCTCCGCAGAGGCAACCGCTCTTTCCAGCGCATCCACGGAAGGCAGCTTGATCTCTGCCTCTTCAGGCGCGAACGCCTTGCCCGAATTACGCAGATAGATCACCGCGCAATATTCACCGATCGCATCCCCGACCGCGGGCACGCGCTCCTGCTCGGGCAGTACGCCAAGCACCCACAGGTTGGGCGAGAGGAGCATTTCGTTCTCCTCTACGCGCAAGGGCAACGGACGGCTCGGATCTGCCGGCTCACCCAAAAACAGCGACACGTTGCCGCCGGGCAAGCCGAAATACGAACGCAGGGGCGAGAAGATTGCCTCGACCTGTGCGCCGCTGACGCCGCCCACGCCTGCCAGGCAAATATTCTTGGGGGAAAATCCCGCCGAGTACAACGCACGGGCAAAGGCGGTATGCAATACGGCTCCGCTTTCCGCATCCTGCTCCAACAGCAGCTGCGCAATGCCCAAGTCTGCCACATCCTGCTCGGACGCGGGGCACGCATACTGCTCTGCCTTGACGCCGAACGCGCGCGAAAGATTATCAAAAATGCTGGCGCTATCCATTGCTCCCGCGCTGCAAAGCAGCATACGGGATGCCGCCATTGCCGAGAGAATGCGGCGCACGCTATCCTCATCATATTCCCAAAGCTGTAAGGTAAGCGACTGATACAGCGTATTGCAGTCGGTTTGGCTTACGGGCGCTTGCATGGTATACGACTTTTGCTGCTCGTCCAGCTGCAAAAGTGCCTCGTACGATACGCGCGTATTGCCCATTTCTGCCTGGATTGCCAGCGCAGCCGCCTGCTCCACGGGCAATTCCTCGTTTTGTGCCTTGGGTGTCGCCTGCGCCTTGCGCACTTCCTTTGCCAGCGCCACCTCCTTGGCGTCACCCTTGGTCAGATAAACGCGCCACTTGACCATGCGCACGATCATAATGACGGTCAGGGTAATGGCAGCCGCCAACACGCCAAGTGCCGCCAGCAGCTCACAGCCCAGGAGCACATAGCGCACCAGCTGTACGGTGTACACGTCATTGCCAAGCAGCGAGATCACGTTGCCCAAGCTGTTGCCAAGCAGTTCACCCAGCATGCCACCCAGCTCCTTGCCGATGCCGAGCAGCGCAATATCCAGGCACAGAAGCAGATCAAACAGGTCCAGCACGCCAATGGGGATGAGCAAAAGCAGCGCCTTTTTCCAACGCTTATGCTTTGCCTCCAGCTTTTTGCGCTGCTTTTCCAGCTTCTTTTTCTGCACAGCCTCGCGCTTTGCCATTTCCACGGGGTCTGCTACGAGCAGCTCGTTACAAAAGACGCAAAATTTCTTACCATCCGAATTACTCGTTCCGCATTTTCTGCAAATCGTCATATCATTCAACTTCCTTTCGGAAAAATTCTACCTTAGTATAGTTAGATTTATTATATCACGCAAACCTCCCCAAGTCAACACGCCCGTGTCCTCGCGCCGCATTTTCGGCGAGGTGGACAAATCACGCAAGAGGCTTTTGTGGATTGTGCAAACGATTTTTGCATAATTTTCAAAGATGAGTCAAGCACCTTGACGGGGCGCGGAGTTTTTGGTATAATAATGGGGTAACCCGATTACTTTGAGAGGAGATTCTCATGTCCGATAAAACCATTCGTACCCTGCGCCGCGCGTCCGCCATTGTGACAAGCGCGACCGCCGTGATTGCCGCCCTGGCACTTGCCACGGCTTGCGTGGGGATCTTTCGCATCGGCGACCGTCCGTTTACGCCGGAGAACATTGCCACCGCTTGGCAAAGCACTGCAATCTTTGTCTGGATCTTTGCCGCTTGCGCTCTTGCCGCCGGGGCTTTGCACCTGCTCTTCCCCACGCCTGCCAAAAAGGCAAAGAGCACGCCCTTCCCCGAGTTCAGGCTTGCTAAAATCAAAGCAAGGCTTGCACGCAAGCAATACGCGAGCGCAACACTCGCACCGCTCGCAAAGCAGGAAGGATACGTCAAGTCTATGCGCATCTCTGCCGTGGTCGTGTGCGTGCTTGCCGCCGCATATCCCTTATATTACCTGAACGATCTTGACAACTTCACCGAAACGGGCGCACTGCTCAACGCGCAGGTTCTGGACGCTGTGATCCCCACCTTGTGCTTTGCAGCTGTTGCCTTGCTCTACTGCCTGGCAATCAGAATGCTGACCGACTTCAGCTGTGAAAAAGCCATTCTGTACGCCAAGGCGATCATGCTCCTCCCTGCTCCCGCAGCCGAGAAAAAGCCCGGTGCCAAGCAGGAGAAGGAACTGCCCTCTTACACAACTTTTGTCTTGCGCATCGTGCTCCTGATCGCAGCCGTTGCCATGATCGTTGCCGGCATTTTCAACGGCGGCGTCAACGACGTTTTACAAAAAGCGATCAAGATCTGCACCGAGTGCATTGGATTGGGGTGATAGCATGCGTATATTGAAAAAACTGAAAAGCCTCATGCCCACCAAGCGCAGACTCATTCAGCTCTACGCGGCGCTGCTGACCAACGCCAATATCAAGGGATTTGTCAACGGACAGATCTACAAGGGTCCCTTGAAAAACGTCTGCTCCCCGGGTCTTAACTGCTATTCCTGTCCCGGCGCTTCGGGTGCTTGCCCCTTGGGATCTCTGCAAAACGCGCTGGCATCCAGCCGCGCACGCGTGCCCTTTTACATTTTTGGCATCGTCATCCTGTACGGCATTCTGCTTGGACGCTGGATCTGCGGCTTCCTTTGCCCGTTCGGTCTGATCCAGGAGCTCCTTCATAAAATAAAGACGCCAAAAATCAAAAAAAGTTCCATCACTCGCGTATTTTCTTACTTCAAATACGTAATTTTGGCGCTTTTCACAATTGCGCTGCCCTTAATTTATGCATTTCGCGACTTCCCCCTGCCTGCTTTTTGCAAATACATCTGCCCCGCAGGCACGCTGGAGGGTGCAATCGGACTGCTTGCCAACCGCGCAAACACCGATCTTTTGCCCATGCTGGGCCCGCTGTTCACCTGGAAATTCGTGGTGCTGATGGCTATAGTGGTGGGCAGCATCTTCCTGTACCGCTTCTTCTGCCGTTTCCTTTGCCCGCTTGGCGCGCTGTACGGTCTGTTTAACAAGATCTCGCTGCTCGGCATCAAGCTGGACAAGCCCAAGTGCACCGATTGCGGCGCATGCCAGGCAACATGTAAGATGGATATTCGCCACGTGGGCGATACCGAGTGCATCAGCTGCGGCGAATGCATGACCGCATGCCCCACCGGCGCGATCACCTGGAAGGGCTCGAAATTCGTACTGCCCCCCAACGAAATTGGCGAGAAAACCAACGCAAAGACCTACGAAAAGCGCCGTAAGGTGCTCAAGATCGTGACCGTTTCGCTCATGGCGGCAGCTCTTGTGAGTGCGCTTGTTTACTTTAACATGATTTATAAGGACCCCGCGCTGCAGCAGCCTACCACGCCGCCCACCGAGGATCAGACAGACCCCGATGCGCCGAGCGTGCCGACGGGCAACCGGATCGGCGAGCTTTGCTATGACGCAACGCTGCCTGTGATGGATGCGACCGGCGTGACCGAGCAGACCGTAACCATCTCCGCACTGCGCGGCAAGGTGGTGGTCATCAACTTCTGGGGCACGTGGTGCAGCCCCTGCGTAGCCGAGCTGCCGCACTTTGACGACGTGGCTGCGACCCGGGGCGACGCCGTTGCCGTGCTTGCCCTGCACACCGCATACGGACAAGAGGAGGCAGGCGCGTATATTGGCAAGAATTATCCCTCTTCCAACATCATCTTCGGATTGGACGACCATGATTATTACACCACGCTGGGCGGCAAGGGCACCTACCCCATGACGCTTGTGCTGGACGCACAGGGCGTTGTTACCGCACGCTTTGTCGGCTCGGTCACACACGAGGAGCTGATTGCGGCAGTCGAGGCTGCAATGACAAAGTGAAAACAAAAAAGAAAACGGTTTTAGCAACCAATCAAGGTGTTAAAACCGTTTTTTATTTTTATGACATGCCTACCCCGAGCGTCATCCTGAGCGAGGCAAAACCGCGAAGCGCGATACACGGGGACTGTCCCCTGTGTCGTGTCCGTAGGACATGATACAGCGGGGCTGTCCCCTGTGTTGCGCTGATGCGGGATCTGCGATGTTAGTCTTTGAACTGTTCTTGATGTAACGGATTACGGAAATGCAATCTGTCCATGCGTAGGGGGCGACGTCATGCCGCATGCGGCGACCGC
>JAZRQR010000136.1:0-10985 GCA_045650025.1 Eubacteriales bacterium | reverse complement strand
GCATACGTTCTTTGCAAGATTGAAGGCGCATATGCTGCTCCTGCTGAATACCGTCACAACGAGTGCTTCGGTAAGGACATTGCAGAAGGATTTAAGGGACTTTCAGGCGGTAAGATGAAGCTTGATATGAACGATACAGGCTACGGCTATGGTTATAGCATTTACAGATTTGCTGAAATCCTCACAAGAATTTGTGCTGATGAAACAGGTTGGGAAGCTCTCAGACAGACATTCCACTGGTTCCAGACAAAGGAAGGTATGGCTGAATCCAAGAAGTATACATCTTGGGATAGATTCACAAAGTTCCTCACATTGATTGGTGAATACGGCGGCGGTAAAGACGTTCTCGGTATGATCGATCCCGGTGAAATGGAAGTATTTGAGCACAAGTTCGGCAAACCCACAGAGGATGCAGGCGAATAATTGCTTTGAAAATTTCTGAATAAAGAATAAAAAAGATGATGCTTTGGCGTGATACTCTTATCGGAGTATCACGCCAGTTCTATTCGCCTGTGGCGAGTGATATTGCTATGCAGTGATATTCGGCTCGCGCCGAGTGGTATTCGCTTCGCGAGTTTGGTGGCGAATAGAATACCACTGAAGCCGCAAGGCTTCAATATCACTATTGCGGTAGCAATAATATCACTCTTTGCGAAAGCAAAGAATATCACAAAAAAAGCAGAAAAAGAGAGAGCTTCACGGAATTTTGTAACCGCGTTACTCTCTCTTCTGTTTTTATTGCAAGTTTCGCATTTGTTAAACAAACCCATCGGGCTATGCCCATACCCTTATTGAAATTCTCCGATAAGGACTACACCCATTGGCTTCGGGTTCTTTTTGCCCCTTTTGGGGAACATGTTTTTTTTCGGAATATCAGATCATCAGCTGCTTTGCCTCGGTCAGCTTGCCGTTTTCGTACAGCACGGTTTTGACCTCATAAGCGCCAAAGGTCAGCGGAAGCTGCGCGCCGCACAGGGTGAGCGTGGCGCTCTCTGCGGCGGGGGTGTTGTTGAGCAGGCGCAGAATGTAGGTCTGCTTGGTGTCGTCCGCGCGCTTGAGCGTGACCAGATTCAGGGCATCGTTGCCAAGATCAATGGCAAAGGGCTTGGTTGCGGGATGAGCGCTGCCCGTGGGGAACACGTTGAGCACGTAGGGCTTGTGGTTAAAGCCTTGCGCCGCGTTTTCCAGCTCCTTGCGTGCAAAGACGCCAAGGCGGAAGGAATAAGCGCTCTCGCCCTGGTCGATCTTCTTGGTAAAGCGACCCTCGGGGAGAATGGGTCTGCCGGGAATGGGGTGCGCGCAGTAGGTGACGCCGCGGCAGAGCGAGAGGTAGAGCGCGTTGTTTTCAAAGTGGCTGCCGTAAATGCAGTTGTTGAGCACGGTCGTGCAGGTGCCGCCGTCATCCAGCGCGATAAAACGCTGCGAAACGTTTTCCTGCGTGTCCATGTAAAGCGGCTCGGTGCCAAAGGCGGTCTGACCGATCAGCGTGCCCGTGGTCGAATAGGGCACCTTGAGCTTAATAAACTTGTTGATGTCGCCAAGGAACAGCGAAACGTCCACGTCCACAAGGTCGTTGTTCTTGTAGATCTTGTAAAGCACGCGTGCGCGGGTGTTGTCGCAGGAGAAGAATGCCTCCACGCCCAGGTAAATATCGCCATCCTCAATGACCGAGAGGGGGGAGAGCCCGGCGAAAACGCCGTCGGGCTGCTGCATGAGCGTAAAGGCGCGCTCACCCGTGCCAAGACGGGGCAGCTGGAAGGGCTGCATTGCCCAGGGGTCGGGGTTATCGTCAAACATGCAAAGCGAGAATGCGTCGTGCACGTATTCCTTGCCGTCCAAGGAGAAAGAGGTCAAAAGTCCGGTCTTGCCGTCAATCACCACGCGCTTGTGGCCGTTGTCAAATACCGTATCTGCGCATTTTTCACCCGGTTTTTCGGGCAAAACACGCGCGTATGCACCGTAGCGGCGCATGCTCATGGGCGGCACCTCTGCTTTGAAGGTCACGCGCTTGCGCCAATCCAGCGCCAGGTTGCTTTCCTCCTTGATGCACTGCGAAGGGATCTCGTTGCCGTCCTCGTCCTTGACGATGATGTGCGTGTAGCTGTCGCTCCAGTTCTGGTCGGCAAGCATCAGCTCAAATTCCACGTTGTCCGAAAGCGGCGTTGCGTTGGAATTGTATACCAAAATGGGATATTCGCCCTCGCCTGCCACCTTCTGATCCAGCGCCATGGCAAAAAAGGCGCGGGTCTTGAGGCGCTCCGCCTCCAGAAGACCGTGATCCAGCAGCTTCAGACCGTTGTCCTCACCCGATTGAATGCTGGAGCCGGGGAGCACGTCATGGAACTCGGCGTCCAGCAGATCCTCGGTGATCTCGTGCAGCTTTTGCTCGGGGTACTCGGCAAGCGCGCCCGAAATGCAAGCCGCGGACAGCATCTTTTCCGCCATGTAAAGCTCGTTTTCCAGCTGCACATGCTTGCGCTTGATCTTGCCCATGGAGGTATAGCAGCCGGGCATGGAAATGCGCAGCGAGTGATTTGCCACGGTGGTGGGATCAATGCTTGCAAAGAACTGCTCCGGGGTGGAGTGGATAAGGCACAGGTGCTCGCCCTCCTGCATATACGCCGCAATGTCGGCAAGATCCTTACGGGAAGGGCCGCCGCCGTGGTTGCCCACGCCCCACAGCACGCAAACCGTGTCCTCGGGCTGTGCATTTGCCTTGTTCTGAATGGCAGCGAGCGAGTTGCCCATGGGCGAGGAATAGCCGCCGTCAAAGGCGCGCATGACCTTGATGCGCGAGCCGTCCAAGCCCTCCCAGATAAACTGACGGGTGGTTTCGATATAGGCATAGGAGTCGGGACGGCAGCAGATATAGCTGTCCTGTCCGCACTTGGCAATGATCTGCACAAGACCTACGCTGTGTCCAAACGAGTCGAAGTTAATGGCGGTGGTGGGAAATACGCCAAATTTATCCATGAAATAGCGCTTGCCCTCCAGAATCTGGCGCGTCATGCTCTCGCCCGAGGGCATGTTGCAGTCGGGCTGCAGGTGCCAGCCGCCCATAATGTGCCATTTGCCCGCCTTTACAAGCGCTTTGATCTCTTCAAACAGGGCGGGATCGTATTCCTCCACGTATCGGTAAATTGCCGCCTCGTTGTGGCAGAACACGTAATCAAATTCTTTTGCCAGATTGACCGCCGAGCGGAAGGTGGAAAGCACCACGCCGGCACCCTCCTGCCAGTCCCATTGCCAGATGGGGTCGATGTGTGCATTGCAGATCAGGTGTACTTGCTTCATATCGTTGCTCCTCTCGGATGTTCTTTCCTTCATTATACAGTATAAACGCATAAATTTCAAGTTTTTTTCAAAAACCAATATCGTTTACAAGCATACTTTCAAAATAAAATTGCCGCAGATGCGGGCGACCCATGGTCGCCCCTACATTGTCGGCTTAGGGTTTTGCTTTCCAAAATCCTAAGTAACCGTAGGGGCGATCAGTGATCGCCCGCATCTGCGGCAGCTATATTCTCACTCGCCGCAGGCGAATTTCACATTCGCGCAGCGAATATTTCACATTTGCATTCATGCAAATATTTCACTCGCTCCAAGGGAGCGAATTTCAATGATGCAGCGCATGCCTGCGCTACATCATCCCGCCGGTTTTTTCCAGCGCGGCACGCGCCTGCGCCATAACCAGCTTGTAATAAATGCCTTGCTTTTCCAAAAGCTCTGCGTGTGTGCCGCACTCGGCAAGCTCACCGTTGTCCAGCACCATCAATCTGTCTGCGTTACGCAGGGTGGAAAGGCGGTGCGCAATGGCAAATACCGTGCGGTTTTCGGTCATGCCGTCAATGGCATCCTGAATCAGCTTTTCGGTCTCGGTATCCAAAGCGGCGGTTGCCTCGTCCAGAATCAGGATCTTGGGATTGTGGATCAGCGCACGCGCAATGGCAACGCGCTGCCTCTCACCGCCCGAAAGGGAATAGCCGCGCTCACCCACCACGGTGTTATAGCCCTGCGGCAGCGACATGATAAAGTCGTGCGCATTGGCAGCGCGCGCCGCGGCAACCACCTCGGCATTGGTGGCGTTCGGCTTTGCGTAGCGGATATTATCGCGAACCGTGCCCGAAAACAGGTGCGTTTCCTGCAGCACCACGCCGATCTGCGAGCGCAGAGAGGTCTGGCTGATGTCCTTGGCGTTCACGCCGTCAAATTCAATGCAGCCCTCGGCAGGGTCATACAAGCGCATGATCAGGTTGATCAGCGTGGATTTACCGCTGCCCGAGTGACCCACAATACCGATCATTTCGCCTGGAGTTACCTCAAAATTGATGTCCTTGAGCACGGGAACGGCACTTTCGTAGCCAAAGGTCACGTGCTTGATGCTGACCGCACCCTGCAGCTTGACCTGCTTGGGATCCTCTACGTCCGCGATCTCGGGCTGTTCCTCCATGATCTCCATGATCTTGCCAAACGAGGTCATGAATTCCGAGATATTGCGCGGAATGGTGGTGATCTGCATCAGAGGCGCATAAATGATATTGGTATAGGTGTTAAAGCGGTTGAGGGTACCCACGCCCAACGAGCCGCGGAACAAAAGCAGGTTGCCGTGCCACAGGATCAGGTAGCTGCCCAGTCGCATCACAAAGCCGATCACGGGGAACACCACGTCAAAGAGGCGCGCGTTGGAAAGGTTTTGCGCGGATTGCTTTTCGGTGCAATCGGCAAAGGTGTCAATCGCGCTTTGCTCACGTCCGTAGGTCTTGACCACGCGGATGCCGCTCAAGGTGTCCTGCAGGGTCAGGTTGGTGCGTCTGCCCAGCATCCATGCGCGGCGGTTGCGCTTTCGCATGGTGCGGCGGAATCGCCACAGCGCAATGATGACCAGCGGCAGGGGGAGGAAGATGTAGAGTGCCAGCACGGGGACGCCCAGCTTGAAGCTCATAAACAAGATCAGGATCAAGCCCACGATAAACGAGACCAGCTGTGCAAAATAGGTGGGCAGCAGATGCACCACAAAGTTTTGTACCACGTTGACGTCGTTGTTGATACGTCCCATCAGGTCGCCCGTGGATTTTTTCTGCACCGACGCCATGGAGAGCGTCTGGATCTTTTCAAAGAGCTGCGTGCGCAGCATGCGCGTAAAGCGCGCGCCGGTCACCGCTGAGATGCGGCTTTGCACCATGTTGAGTATGCGGTGCATGACGTCGATCGAAATGATGGCGCCCGAGACCAGCAAGAACATCCACAGCCAATCCTGCCAGTTGTCAAACGAGAGCGGATTTTCGGCAAGAATGTAGTCGTTGATCAGAATTTCCTGGAAAAAGGGGGCAATAAAGGTCAGGCAAAGGGCAATTGCCGCGGTCAGCAGCGGTGCCATGATCCAAAGGCGCATGCCCTTGGTCATTTGCCAGAGCGTTTTGTAGATCTTGGTGTTGTCACGGCAGTAGGGGCAGATGCGGGTGTTGCGAATAAAGGGCTTGCCGCATTTGGGGCAGTAGCGCTCAGGCTCGTCGCTGGTGGGCAGGTTATCCACTCTACCCTCGCAAACCATGTTGCAGGCGTGTGAGAGCACGGTGTAGCGCACCAGGCTCTTGCCGTTGGAAAAGAGACAGAGCAGCATGATGTTGCCGTCAAGGCGCGCGTAAAAGCCGCCACAGCCGTACAGCGTTTCCACCGAGAAGTCGCTCATGCGCTGTATGTCCCATTTGGCTGCCAGGCTGCCGTTTCGGAGCTTATACAGATGCGTGGGGGTCAGCACCATGTAGCCGTCCACCATGCCTTGCTCCTCGTATTCGTAGGGAATACAGTAAAGTATCTTCTCGTCCTTGCCGCCCGCCGCATCAAATGCCGCGCGGTTGGCTTGGTCGAGCTCGTAAATCAGCTTCATGAGAATCCTCCGTCAGAGATAGATCTCGATCTTTTTCAGACTAGCCTTGTCCAGCGAGTCGGGATCTTGTACGCAGAAGCAATTTCCGTCGATGTCATACATGAAAATTCTGCCGTCCTCCAGCGTGCGGAAGCTGCCCGAGGGGTTTGCCATAATGAATTCCGAGCGGCCTGCGTTGGTGGTCACGTCGAAATAGAGATAGCCGAATTTTTCATGCAGGGAATGGATCTTTTTAATGGTCGGGGTAAAGTAGCGGCGATCCAACTCCTGCAGGATCAGGCGCTGTGCCTGCTCGTCAAAGTCCGCAAGGCGCTCGATCATGCCAATCTCCGAGCCTCTACCTTTTTTTCTGGTGTCCGGCTCGCGGATGCAGATAAACACGTCAGGATCGGTAATGGGGAAAGCGCGCACGGGGATCACGCGCTCAAATTCCTCGGTTGTGCCGTCTTCCTTGGTCAGAATCAGCGAAAGTAAGCCGCCGGGGGAGAGCGTAAAGCTTGCATTCCGGGGCGTCAGCGCAACCGATTCGCGCTTTTCAAACATTGCGTCACCGGGGCGAGGTCCGCCAAAGGGACCACCGGGGCCGCCGCGTCCGGGGCCGCCACGCATGGGTCTGTCAAACATAATGCTACCTCCTTATTTACCTTCCATGACCTTGGTCATTTGTTCGTTTTGCAGTGTCCAGAGCTTGTAATATACGCCCTGCTTTTCCATCAGCTCCTCAGCCGTGCCCATTTCCACAAGCTCGCCGTTTTCCATTGCCATTAAGTAATTGCAATTTTTGAGCGTGGAGAGGCGGTGCGCGATGCTGATGCTGGTTTTGCCCTCGATCAGCTTGTCGATCGCCTGGCTGATCTGGTGCTCGGTTTCGGTATCCATAGCTGCGGTTGCCTCGTCCAGAATCAAGATAGCTGGGTCAAGCAACAGCGCACGCGCAATGGATACGCGCTGTCTCTCACCGCCCGAGAGCGAGCGGGAGCCAATGCCAACCATGGTCTCGTAGCCTTCGGGCAGAGCCATAATGAAATCGTGCGCGTTGGCGGCGCGTGCGGCGGCAATGACCTCTGCCATGGTGGCTTCGGGCTTGCCATAGCGAATATTATCGGCAATCGTACCGCGGAAAATAAAGATCTCCTGAGAAACGATGGCAATATTATCACGCAGCGATTTTTGCTTGATCTGTTTGACGTCCACGCCGTCAATGGTGACGCTGCCGCTGACCACGTCATACATGCGCGTGATCAGGTTGGCAATGGTGGATTTGCCGCTGCCCGTGTGTCCCACAAGACCGATGCGGTCGCCTGCGTGCACGGTGAAGGTCACGTCCTTTAGGATGGGGCGGTTGGGGTTATAGTGGAATCCTACGCCCTTGAATTCAATGTCGCCCTTGATAGTGGGAATTTCCACGGCGTCGGGGGCGTCGGTAATATCGGGGACCATGTCCTGCACCTCAAACATGCGCTGTGCGCTGTTGAGCGTGTCGGTGAGCATGTTGGTAAACTGCGAGAAGAAGTTCAAAGGGGCAAATACCATGCCCATGTAGCTGACAAACATGGTCAGGTCACCGTAGGACATATTGGTGCCAATGACCTGCAAGCCGCCCACGCCCCAAACCATGTTGCCAAATACGCCAATGATCAGCGCAATGACGGGGAAGATGGAGAGCGCGATCAGATTGGAGCGCAGATTTGCCGCCATGAGCTTGGTGGAGTAGCCGTAGAATTGGCGGGTCTCCACGTCCTCCTTGGCAAACGCCTTGACTACGCGGATGCCCGAGAGCGAGTCGTTGAGCACGCCGGTCAGCGAGGAGGAGGCACGCCATGCGCGCGAGAAGGAGCGCCACAGGTGCGGCAGGCGGTATTTGAAGATGAGTATGATAAAGGGAACCGGCAGCAGGATCATGAGCGTCAGGAAGGGATTGAGGATCATGAGCACGACGGTGATGCCGATGAACTGCAGCGCATGCACGATCAGGTAGGGCACGCCGTTGATAAAGAAGTTGCGCACCTTTTCGGCGTCGTAATTGACGCGGTTGATCAGCTTGCCCGTGGGCTGCGAGTTGAAGTAGGAGAGCGAGAGGCGGTTCATAGCGCGGAAGATGTCGTTCTTCATGCGCTTGGTGACCTCGGTGGACATATATGCGTTGGCACGGCTTTGGAGTATGCTGATGATCAGCGAGAAGACAGCTAACGCAATGATAATGCCAACCAGAATGAACACGTATTTCTCGTCGCGCAGATCGCCGTCGGGGGCGATGACGCGGTCGTACAGGATCTTACCCGAAATGACGGGGGAGATCAGCGAGATGGCGGTGGATGCAAGCAGGCAGAAGGTTACGACCACCAATTGCAGCTTAAAGGGCGCAAAGTAGCCAAGCAGGCGGCGCAGCGTGCCTTTTTTGTTGGTGCAGTCCTTGCAGATGCGGCGCAGCGGATCGTCAAATAGCTTGCCGCAGGTGGGGCACTTGGCAAAAAACTGCTCAAAGATAGAGTCGTCCTCGCCCACCTCCTCGCCGCGTGCCATGCGTTCCCAGATCTGCAGGAACGCCAGCAGCTTGCGCTTACAGGAGTTGGTGCAAAAGCCCACCACAAAGGCTTGACCGCGCGCGTCGTATGCCTTGCATGCCTCCATAAACGCCTCGTCGGTCATGTCCTCGGTCTTTTCGGGTGCCGGGTCATCCTCTGCGTGCAGCGTGGCGGTCAGACGGTTGGTGGTGGTAAAGTTATCAATGCTCGGCTCGGTCAGCGCACCCAGCGAAAAGCTTTCTACGCACTCGGAAATGCGGTAAAGCGTGCGACTTTCGCGGTGGATGGCAAGGTAAACTTGTCCAAAGTTTGCATCCAAGCCAAGATCCATATAAAATGCAACGTCCAGGGTATCCGGGTCAACGCCTGCTGTCTTCAATGCGGCAAGCGCCTTGTCGGATAGCGTATCCAACGGTAACATAGGATCACTCCTTTCAAAAGAAGGTTTATCGCTTCAAACGTGTGTGGATCTGAATGCAAGGTCTAGCCGTACGGCTATCCAATTCATGATACCACACTGTACCCAAAATTACAATACTTTTGGTAGAATATGTTTAGTCTTATGCGTCAAAATGTGTTTCTTATTATGCAAATTTATATTAAAAACGCCAAAAATACAAATCTTTTGTGGCACGTGTTGAAAATTGGCATAAAATATGCTATAATATACCTCAGTTTTTTCGGGGAGGTGTACATCGTGATCGGAAATACACCCTTGATTCTGCTTTCTCGCATGAAGGAGCAGCGTGGCTGGCAGGCAGACGTGCTGGCAAAGTGCGAGTGGTGCAATCCTGCAGGATCTGCCAAGGACAGGGCAGTGCAATGCATGCTGGACGATGCGTTTGCAGCAGGACGGCTGGCAGCAGGTGGCACAGTCGTAGAGCCTACCTCGGGAAATACGGGCATTGCCTTAGCCGCACAGGCATCGGCGCATGGCATTTCTGCCGTGATCGTCATGCCGGATAGTATGTCGGTGGAGCGCATTTCGCTGATGCGCGCACGTGGCGCACGCGTGGTGCTGACCCCTGCTGCGGGCGGTATGCAGGTTGCCATTGCCGAAGCAGAGCGCATTGTGGCGCAAACGCCGGGCGCGATGATGCTGGGGCAGTTTGATAACCCTGCCAACGCATTGGCGCACTACAAGACCACAGGCCCTGAGCTGCTTGCGCAGACGGGCGGGGATCTGGACGCCTTGGTGGTGTGCGTGGGAACGGGTGGCACCCTGAGCGGTACGGGTAAGTACCTCAAGGAGCGGCTGCCGCACCTGCACGTGGTGGCGGTAGAGCCGGAGGAATCGCCTTTGCTTTCCAAAGGGTATGCAGGCTCGCACGGCATTCAGGGCATTGGCGCAAACTTTGTGCCAAGCGTGCTGGATACCTCGGTTTATGACGAGGTGCTGACCGTGAGCACCGGGCTGGCAAAGCAGACCTGCCGTGATCTTGGCAAGCTGGAAGGCTTGCTTGGCGGCATTTCTGCGGGCGCGGCACTTGCTGCAGCCGAAATTCTGGCGCACCGTGATACCATGCACGGCAAGCGCATCGCCGTGATCCTGCCGGATGGCGGAGAGCGGTATTTGTCAACTGGGCTTTATGACTGACCAATTTGTCGAAAAGAGGATAAACACATGAAAAGAATCGTAACTGTACAGGATATTTCCTGCGTAGGCAAGTGCTCGCTGACCGTTGCACTTCCCATTATTTCCGCATTTGGCGTGGAAGCAGGCATTCTGCCCACCGCAGTGCTCAGCACCCACACCGCATTCAAGCAGGGCTTTACCGTGCACGATCTTTCCGGCGAGATCACGCCCATCAACGCGCACTGGAAGAGAGAGGGCATTACCTTTGATGCTATCTATACCGGCTACCTGGCATCCTTTGACCAGATCGATCTGGTTAAGCAGATGGCGAAGGATTTCCCCGAGGCACTTTTGTTCGTTGACCCCGCAATGGGCGATAACGGCAAGCTGTACTACGGCTTTGACGAGGCGTTTGCTCACAAGATGGCAGAGCTTTGCGCGGTTGCAGACGTGGTCGTGCCCAATATGACCGAGGCAGCATATATGCTGGACATTCCGTACGTGGCTGAGGGCTACGACGAGGCATACGTTAAGGACGTGCTCAAGCGTCTTTGCGATATGGGTGCAAAGTGCGCCGTGCTGACCGGTGTCAGCCTGGAGGAGGGACGCACGGGTGCAATGGGCTATGACAGCACCACGGGCGAGTATTTCTCCTATTATCACAACCGCATTCCCGTAGCCTATCACGGCACGGGTGACGTATTTGCATCCGCTTGCGTGGGCGCGCTGATGCGCGGCAAGCCCCTGCAGGATGCCATTGCCGTGGCAGCGGACTTCACCTATGAGAGCATCCGCCTGACCGAGGAAGAGGAGAACCACAACTGGTATGGCGTCAACTTTGAGCAGGCAATTCCCATGATCCCCGCGCTGCTTGGTTAGCCGTACGGGAATCGAACCGAATTGCCCGAGGGCGATGCATTTATGCGTCTTTCGGCGTGCTTTTACTCGCAAGATTGGTATCTTGCTTCGCAAAATCCCACCAAAATCCATCAAAAAT
>JAZRQR010000135.1:0-20606 GCA_045650025.1 Eubacteriales bacterium | reverse complement strand
CGTAGGTCACTTCAAACACATCGCCGTCACCGTATTCGTGGAAATCCTCCACGGTGACCATGTACACGCCGCAGCCGAACTGCACGGAGGTCGCGGCGCAAAGGTTCTCCAGCGTTTTCCATTCCTCATCTGCCAGCAGCCCTGCCGCATCGGTCACATAACCCAGTTCGGCGGCCTGCACCGGCAGAATAAGCACTGACACGAGGAGGACAAGCAGCAAAACGTGCTCAGCAACCTGTCCTTGCACGTACGCGCGGGCGAAAACGTAGCGCTGGTAGGTCCTTCCGGCTGCGGAAAGACCACGCTGTGCTCGCTCATCCCCCGTTTTTATGAGCTGCAGGACGGGCAGATCCTGCTGGACGGGCAGAACATTCAGGACGTGACCATGCGTTCGCTGCGCCAGAACATCGGTATTGTGCAGCAAAACGTGTATCTGTTCTCGGGCACCATTCGCGATAACATCGCGTACGGCAAGCCGGATGCAACCGACGAGGAGATCGAAGCGGCTGCCAAATTGGCAGGTGCGGACGAGTTTATCGACCAGCTGCCCGACCGCTACAACACCTACGTAGGCGAGCGCGGACTCAAGCTCTCGGGCGGTCAGCGCCAGCGCGTATCCATTGCGCGCGTGTTCTTAAAGAACCCGCCTATTCTGATTCTGGACGAGGCAACCAGTGCGCTTGACAACGAAAGTGAACGCCTGGTGCAGAAATCGATTGAAAAGCTGACCGTGGGCAGAACCACCATTACCATTGCACACCGTCTGACCACCATCAAGAACGCAGACCGCATTGTGGTGCTGACCACCGACGGCATTGTAGAGGAAGGCTCGCACCGCGAGCTGACCGAAAAGGGCGGCATGTATGCAGACCTGTATAAGCTCTACACCGCCGACTAAGAAAGGAAACATCTATGGAAAAGGCAAAATTAGACCGCATCAACGAGCTTGCTGCCAAGGTCAAGCGCGGCGAGCAGCTTACTCCCGAGGAGCTTGAGGAGAGAGCGGCGCTGCGCACCGAGTACATTCGCGAGTTCCGCGCATCCATGACCGGCATTTTGGATAACACGGTCATCGTGCGCCCTGACGGTACACGCGAGCAGGTTTCGGAAAGACCCAAGACCGACAAGCAATAAAATCAAATCTTTGATACAAAAAGCCCTTTACAATAAGGGCTTTTTGTGTTATACTGGGAGCAGAGGTCAGAGGAAAGGAGTGCAGAAAATGAAAGGTAAAAAAGGCAATTTCAAGCCGGTTTTTATTTCTCTTATTTTGTCATTGTATCTGGTGATATTCTTGGGAGCCTGTGCACTTCTGGGCGGTATGCTGCTGCGCGCCTGCACGCCCGAAAAACCCCAGAGCCAAGTCGGGACAGACACTGTGACAACCGACGCAAGCAATTCGGAGCAGACGACCGATCCGCTCCCAATCGATCCTCCCGAAAACTACTTGTATGGCTACGACGACGCTTTTGAGCAGATTGTGCAGGATTCCTATTTGCAGAAGATCACTTTTAAGGCACAGTACGTGTGCGGGTCAATATCCCCGACCGCCTCATCATACGATATAAACATATCTATAAACCAAGGCTCGGTTTCCGCAAATAGCACTTGGTACAACAATATTTCGTTTAACGTGCCATATCACCCCACGTTCCCTGAACACTGGAAACAGCTTCCTCCCAACACTTATGCGCTCGTGGAAAGAATCCAACAAACAGCAGCCTGCTGCTTGATTGAAACCAACTATGACAACGATAACACCAAAATTGCCGTATATCCGATTGACGGTCTCTTCTATTTTCTGAGTATTTCCCAAGATGAGGTTGTCAAGATACACGCAGCCGACATACAATACGACAGATCGGATCGACTCGACATATCGGGGATCAGTAAGCATCTGATTCTTGAGATAACCGACTATATGGAAGAGCAACGAGACTTCGTTAACCCTGCCCCTACCTCATTTTCCATCAAGCTCTACCATATCAAGTACTACAATGCGCATCCATTGCTCGTCAAATTCGATGCCGAGAATTACTATTTTGTTTGTGCATACTACAATCCCACGCACGAGGATCCTGAATATGAAAGCTTCGCCTTTTGCTGTGTTCAGGAATATACTTGGGTCAAATATGACCGCCCCGAGCAAATTGCAGAAACCTATAACGGCATGCGCCTGATCAGTGCATATCAAGTCAACAGAGCTGTTGACTGCCGTGACATCGGTCCTGCAGGCGGTATAACAGAGAACGTCGAGCATTACACGCCGTACACCCCCGAATTTTCAGACGGTGTCAATGTATGGCCCGCTGTCGTTTTCGATCAAAGCTATATTTATCTCAATTCAGCAAGCCTTGAAACTGCGCATTTTACTACATATCGTGAGTACTCCGACAGTTATACCTTCCCCTGCGTCGAGCTTGACGGGCAATTCTACGTGCCCTACAAGCTTTATACCGTGAGATCGGACGGTACACGTGTAGATAATTACATGCTCGAAGAGGAATTTGATACGTATTACGACCAGGTCATGCGCGTCATGATCATGGACCAATATAGTGAGTATAATGAACTGAACGATTATACCGTATACTACGGCCTGATCAGTCTGCCTGATCTGCAAGATATGATTTTAAAGTTAGAAAATACAAAAAGCCCTTTACAATAAGGGCTTTTTGTGTTATAATTAAGTTGAATAAGTGTTTTGACAGGAAGACTACCATGAATTTTGAAATGACGTTCCCACTTTGCAAGCAAACGCTCGCTCCCCAAGAGACCGAAGAGATGGGCGCAGCCCTTGCAAACGCGATGCTTGACGATAAAACGCTGCCCCGCTTTGTGGCACTTTACGGTGACCTGGGCGTAGGTAAGACCGCTTTTACACGCGGCTTTGCATCGGTGCTCTCGCCCGAGAGTCTGGTGCGCTCCCCTACCTTTACCTTGGTCAACGAGTATAGAAACAAGGCAACCAAGACCTCGTTGTTCCACTTTGACATGTACCGCATTGACTCGGAGGACGACCTGTACTCCATGGGCTTTGACGATTACCCCGACCGCGGCATTTGCATTGCGGAATGGTGCGAGAAGATTCCCTACGCGCTTCCCCTGCATTATTTGCGCGTCACCATTACCAAAAACGATGCGGCTTGCCCCGACAGCCGCGAGATCTTGATAGAAAGGGTTTGACAGATGAAGATTTTGGCACTTGATTCCACCGCCGTGGTGGGCACGGTGGCGCTGTGCGAGGATCAAAAGCTGATCGCGCAGTACACGCTCAACACGGGAAATACCCATAGCCAGACCCTGCTGCCCATGATCGAATCCGCGCTTCGCAGCGCAGAATGGGAGATTGACGACCTGGATCTGTTTGCCGTGAGCAACGGCCCCGGCTCGTTTACGGGCGTGCGCATCGGAGTTGCAACCGTCAAGGGCTTGGCATTTGGCAAGGAGATTCCCTGCGCGGGTGTTTCCACGCTGGAGGCGCTGGCGTACAACCTCCGCTACTACAACGGTATTCTCTGCCCCGTCATGAACGCACGCCGCGCACAGGTGTATAACGCGCTGTTCTCTTGCGAGAACGGTGTACTGACCCGCCTTTGCCCCGACCGTGCCATCTCGATTGCAGATCTGGACGCCGAGCTTGCCGCTATGCAGCAGCCGGTTTACCTGGTAGGTGACGGCTACGACATTACCGCCCAGGGCTTTGCGCAAACCGCCATCACGCCCGTCCCCGAGGAGCTGCGCACCCAAAGCGCTTACAGCGTTGCCATGTGCGGTCTTGCCGCATACCAGCGCGGCGAGGCAACGGACGACACTTCCCTTGCCGTGATCTACCTGCGCCCCTCGCAGGCAGAACGCGAACGAAACGAAAAACTTGCAAAACAAAATGCATAAAGGAGATACGACTATGCTGATCAACAAAATCGTCATCGGATGCGACCATGCAGGCTTTGCCCTCAAGGAGCAAATCAAACAATACTTGGCAGGTAAGGGCGTAGAAATGCTGGACGTTGGCTGCTACAGCACCGACGCTTGCAACTACCCCGACATTGCACACGCACTCTGCACCCAGATCCAGAGCGGTGCTTACACCACCGGCATTCTGATCTGCGGCACGGGCATTGGTATGTCCATGTGCGCAAACAAGCACGCGGGCATTCGCGCGGCTTGCTGCTCGGACACCTTCTCCGCACGCGCAACGCGTATGCATAACGACGCAAACGTACTGTGCTTCGGCGCACGTGTCGTGGGCTATGGCGTGGCTTGCAATCTGGTAGATGCATTCCTGGATCAGGCATTTGAGGGCGAGCGTCACGCGCCCCGCGTAGCTGCCATCAACGCGCTGGACGAAAGCGAGAAAAAATGAGCTACACCGCAAAGGATGCCGCCAAGGACGTAGCAGACGTTCTGCGCGCGGCAAGTAAAGAGGCGGGTAAGCGTAACTATACCGCCGCTGTGATCGTGGCGGGCGGAAACGGCACACGCATGGGCGGCGAGGTAACCAAGCAGCTGCTGGAGCTTTGCGGCAAGCCCGTGGTGGTACACACCCTGCTGGCGTATCAGAATACGCCCTGCATCGGGGAGATCGTAGTAGCTGCCAAGCAGGACGAGATTGATCTGTACCGGCAGTTTAAAGAGCAATACGGCATCAGCAAGCTGACCACCGTCGTAGCAGGTGGCGCGACCCGACAGGCATCCGCACTTGCAGGCGTTGAGGCAGTCAGCGACAAGGTGCGCTACGTGGCAATTGCCGATGCGGCGCGCTGCCTGACCACCCCCGAGGAGATCAGCGAAGTCTGCCGCATTGCCTACAAGACCGACGCGGCATCAGCCGGCATTCCCGCAACCGATACGGTCAAGGTCGTGGACAAGGCGGGCTACGTTGCCTCCACTCCCGAGCGCGCGCTCTGCTGGCAGGCACAAACGCCGCAGGTTTTCCGCCATGCGCTCTACCTGGCAGCAAGCTATGCAGCCATTGAGCACAAGTTCACCGCCACCGATGACAATTCGCTGATCGAGTTTGTTGGTCACCCGGTCAAAATGGTTGCCTGCTCCAAGCAGAATATCAAGATCACCGAGCCGTGCGACCTGCCCTATGCGCAGCTGATCCTCGAGACACGCGCTAAGCAAAGCGAGGTGGACGCATGAGAATCGGACACGGATACGACGTCCATCGCCTGGTCGAAGGACGCGACCTGATCCTGGGCGGCGTCAACATCCCCTACGAAAAGGGGCTGCTGGGGCACTCGGACGCAGACGTACTGACCCACGCTGTGATGGATGCGCTGCTGGGCGCAGCGGCTTTGGGTGACATTGGCAAGCATTTTCCCGATACCGATCCCGCCTATAAGGGCGCGGACAGCCTGAAGCTCGCCGAGCACGTGGCAACCCTTTTGCACAAGCACGGCTACCGCATTGGCAATATTGACGCAACCGTGATCGCGCAAGCGCCCAAGCTGGCGCCCCACATTCCCACCATGAAGCAAAATCTGGCACGGGCGTTGGGATGCGATGAAGGCTGCATCAACGTCAAGGCAACCACAGAGGAGCGCCTGGGCTTTACGGGCGAGGGGCTGGGCATTGCCGCACACGCAGTCTGCCTGATCGAATCTATATAAAGCACGGCACCTGCGGCATTTTGGACACACGTCCTGTCTTTTCGCTTCCCCGCCGCCAATCCCGTGCAAGCTGTCACACTACAGCATATGACACCATTCTACTTTTTGCAACAGAAAGGAACATACACTATGACTTATATCTCTCCTTCCCTGCTGGCTGCCGATTACGCGCACCTGGCTGACGAGATCAAAAAGGTGGAAGATGCAGGCGCAAATTACCTGCACCTGGACATTATGGACGGCGCGTTTGTTCCCAACATCAGCTTTGGCCCCGAGCTTATTGCGTCCATTCGCAAGCACACCAAGCTGATCTTTGACGTGCACCTGATGATCCAAGATCCCATTCGTTACGTGGACCGCTTTGTCAAGGCGGGGGCAGATATGATCACCTTCCACGTAGAAAGCACCGATGACCCCGCAGCGGTCATTCGCGCCATTGAATCGCACGAAATGCGCGTTGGCATGGCAATCTCGCCGAAAACGCCCATTGAAACGCTCTTCCCCTACCTGCCCAAGCTCGCGCAGGTCACCATCATGACCGTTGAGCCCGGCTTTGGCGGACAATCCTTCATGATGCCCATGCTGGACAAGGTGCGCGTGCTGCGCAGATACGCCATGGAACAGGGCTTGAAGCTGGATATTGAGGTAGACGGCGGCATTAATCCCGATAACGTGGGTTACTGCACCAGCGCAGGCGCAAACGTCATCGTCGCAGGCTCTGCGATCTTCAATTCCAAGAAACCGCGCTCTGTCATCTTTGGCATGAAGGAAGCGGCTAAAATGAATCCGTTCGTAGGATAAACAAAAAAAGGCTGAGTTGGTCACTCAGCCTTTTTTTTGCAATTTAAAACTTGATCGGCAGCGGATTCTGCGCGTGCACGGTATCGATGACTTCGATGACCGCGGCAGCCATGTCGCAGGTGACCGACAGAGGTGCACCCTTGGTGATCGCGTCGTACACGCTCTGATAGATCGCCTTGGTGCCCACGTCAAAGGCATTGCCCTGATACGTGCCCTGCTCCTCGTGCGTTTTGAGCGGCTCCCAGCAGTAAAGCGGGCGCCAGTTCTCATCGTGAATAAAGGTCTCCTGCACGGGACGCTCGGGGTTCTCGCCGTCCACGATATACTTCATGATATACGAGCCGGGCGTGCTCTTGAAGGTGCCGCGTGTGCCCTGGATCTTGAGATTGAAGTCGCTATACGCATCAATTGAGGATATCTCCAGGTCGATCACGGGCTTGCCGGGGGCCTCTAAAATGATCTTGGCGTAGTCCTCGGCGTCGCCGCTGGTCAAAGCCAGATCCAGCTTGGAGAATGCCACGCGGGTCTGCGGATCAAAATCCAAAAAGCCAAGCGCCATGGCAATGGGGTGAGGGCCGGTGTTATACACGCTGCCCGCCAGCTTTTTCTGCAGCGTTTGCCAGTCCCAACGGCGCGCAAAGCCGTTATAGAAGATACTGATCTGCTTGATCTCGCCCAGCTTGCCCGAGCGAATGGTTTCCAGCGCGTGCAGGTAGAAGGGTGCCTCCTGGGTATTGTGGAATACCGCCAGCACCAAGCCCTTCTGCTTGGCAATTGCCATCAGCGTTTCGCACTCGGTGCGGTTGCGACCAAACGGTTTTTCGCACAGCACGTTAAATCCGTGCTCCAAAAGATCCTTGGAAATGGGATAATGCATCTCGGAATAGGACGCATTGACCACCAGGTCCACGTCCTTGCAATCAAACAGCTCGCGGTAATCCGCAAGCACGGTCGCATTCGGGAAATCCTGGCGTGCCAGCGCACGGCGGTGCTCGTCCGCATCCACCACATAGGCAACCTCAAAGAGCGTATTGGCATCCGAAAGATAGAACGCACCGTGAATGTCGCGTCCGCTTCTTCCCTGTCCGATAATGGCAACTCTCAGCTTTTTCATAACTGTCTCCCTTTCTTCGGTCAAATCATTTTTTCGCCGCCAACGAACACGTCGCTGACGCAAATTTGCTCGTCAAATACCACGAGATCGGCATCCAAGCCCTCTGCAATACTGCCCTTGGGCAGTCCAAGCAGCGCGGCGGGCACTTGGGTGATCATACGCACCGCATCCGCCATGGCAAATCCGCACTCGTCGCGCATGACGCGTACCAAGCGATCCGCCGTGGCAATGCTGCCCGCAAACGCCGAGCGGTCGGGCAGCTTACAAACGCCGTCCTCCACAATGAACGCCGTGCCGCCCTTGAACTGCCCGCAGACCTGATCGGTCGCGGCAATATCCAGGCTGTCGGTCACCAGCATCACCTTATCCACACCCTTGATCTTGACAATCAGACGGATCAGGTCAGGCGGCAGGTGCTTGCCGTCCGCAATGATCTCCACGTTTAGCTCGTCACGCAAATACGCGCTCTCAATCACGCCCAGCGAGCGGAATCCGTGGTCGCGCGTCACGGTCGAGGTACAGGAATACAGGTGCGTGATCAGGCGCATGCCGTGGTCAATCGCGGTGGCAACGTCCGGGTATTTGGCATCGGTATGCCCTGCCGAGGGCAGAATGCCGTGCTCGGTCAGATACCGGGCAAACGTGCCATCGGGGTCATTCTCGGGCGCGTAGGTCCAGCGCGCAATGTCGTTTTGGTACTGTGCGATCAGCGCCTCATATTCTGCCGCGATCGGCGGCGTGATATAGGTCGGGCATTGCGCACCGCATTGCGCGGCGGAGAGGTAGGGACCCTCCAGATGCGCACCGACCAGATTGCTCTTGACCTTGCCGCTGTACTTGGCAGCTGCAATATCCGCCAGCGATTTTTGCATCACGGCAAAGGGCGCCGCCATGACGGTGGGCAAAATAGTGGTGGTACCGTGCAAAAGGTGCACGTTGCAGCCCGCAATCACGTCCTCGGGCGAGGAGTCGGTAAACCCATGCCCGCCCGCACCGTGCGTATGCAGATCGATAAAGCCGGGAGAGACGTACTTCCCCGTAAAGTCATACGCCACGGCAAGGCCGCGCAGCTGCTCGGTCACGGCAACGATTTTTCCGTTTTCTATGCATACGTACCCGTCAAACAAGCCGCCGGGAAGTATGATCTTATCACTCTTAATGCTGATCATAACGCAAGATTTGCCGCGCTGTCGCGGTCGAGATACAAAATCGCGTGGTCATGCTTGCGCAAAATGCTTGCAGGACAATGCTCGTCAATGCTGCCGGTCAGCGTTTCCTTGACCGCCCACGCCTTGCTGGGCGCAGGCACGATGCAAAACAGATAGGGCGCGCGCGTCAGCGCGGGCACGGTCACGGTCAGCGCATGCGTGGGCACTTGCTCGATGGACGCAAAGCAGCCGTCGTTGACCTGCTGATTTCGGCAGATCTCGTCCAGCTTGACCGCCTTGACCGTTTCAGGATCGCAAAAATCCGCAACGGGCGGATCGTTGAACGCAATGTGACCGTTCTCACCAATGCCCATGACCACCACGTCGGCAAGATTTTCATCCAGCAGCTTGCCGTAGCGTGTCGCCTCGGCATCTGCATCAGTGGCTGCGCAATCGATCAGATTGACGCTTGCAAACGGCACGTGGTCAAAGATATGCGCGCGCAAAAAATTGCCAAAGCCCTGCGGTGCGTCTGCCGCAAGCCCAATGTATTCGTCCATGTGATAGGCGTTGATGCGATTCCAATCAATATCCTTGTCCGCAATCAAGGACGCCAGCACCTCGTTTTGCGAGGGCGCAGCCGCAAAAATGACGTTGATCTGCTGCTTTTTCGCCAGCAGCTCACGGAATTTCTGCTTGATCTCCAAGGCTGCCACAGCACCCATTTCGGCACGCGTGGCAAATATCTTGACCTCTAATTGATCGACCTTCATACGAAACCTCCAATCACCTGCTGTAATTTATCCACGGCATCTGCAAACGCCGTTTTCTGATCGGGATATTTATAAGGGTTCTCAAACGTCACGTCGGTCAGCGCATTGAGCCCCGCAAAGGTCTCCAGATGCGGCTCGAGCGACACAAAAAAGTCCTGCTTAGCGCGCTTTGCGTAATCGGACAAGATCTCTCCGATCTGCGCCTCACCCAAGCCCGCGGGCACGATAGCACCGCGATACAAGGCGTCCTTGATATGAAAATACGAAATATACGGCTGCAGCAGCGCATATGCATCATACGGCGCATAGCCGCCCAGCACAAAATTGCCCATGTCAAACACGGCGCGCAAGCGCCCACCAAACGTATCCAGCAGCTGCTTGCATTGCTCCGGGGATTCGCCCCAGATCTTTGCCTCGTTTTCGTGGCACATCACCACGCCAAACGCATCGGCAATCTCCAGCATCTGCCCAAGGGCATCCACCACCTGCGCCTGCACGTCCTCGCGCGACACACCCGCAGGACGGTAAAAGCTGAACATGCGCACGTATTTTGATTCCAAGCGTGCGGCGGCTTCACAAACGCGGCGCACAAGCTCCATGTGCGCGTGCAGGTCGCCGTCAATCGGGATCTTGCCAAGCGACGAGCCGATCGCGCTGATACGCACGCCGTACGCCTGCAGCTTTTGCTCGACCTCGGTAATATCGTCATAGGTCATTTGCGATACGTTTTTTCCGTCCGCGTGGCGCAGCTCCAGATAATCGATGCCAAACGAGCACAGCGCCTCCAGCTGCCCGATCAGATCATTGGTATATTCATCCGCAAATGCGGAACGTATCGGCTTTGCCATCTCATACCTCCGGGTAACGTACAGGCTCTTCTCTGCCCGAAGCCAACGAGCGATTTATCGCGTTGAGCACGAACACAGGCGCGATAAAATCGCCGTACGACACCTTTTGCTCACCACCCGTCAGCAGCTCGCAAAACTCGTCAAACTCGCGTGTAAAGCAATCTGTGCCGATGGTGGCGTTGCTTGCAAGCGTTTCACCATTCAACGCAACCGATACGGAATAGTGGTTGCTGAACTCGGTATATAAACCGATCACATCGTATCCCTCGTAGCGGAACACCACATTGACCGTGTGATTTGCACGGAATGCGCTGACCGCGCGCGGATAGAGACCGAACAGCTCGCCCAGCATTTCCACCAGGTGCTGCGAATAGAAGAAAAAGCCGCCGTAGGGGTTATCCATATTGATGGGTGCACGGACAAGACCGCCGCGGATCTCGCCTGCGTCCAACCCTGCCTTGACGTCGGCAATCTCCTTTGCATACTTGCAGCAGGAGCCGCCCGTGAGTCGCACGCAGGCGTCGCGACACGCACGCATAAACTCGACCGCCTCACCCTCGTCCACCGTGATGGGCTTATCAATAAACATGGGCACACCGCTCTGAATATACGGCTTGGCATACTCATAATGCTTGCCGCCGTGACGCGCGGTGACCACAACGCCGTCCGCAACGCCCACAGCCGCATCATAGGATTGCATGGCAGGCACGCCAAACGCGTCGCATACCTGCTGCATGGCAGCCGCATCCTCGCTGTAAACGCCAATCACCTCAACGTCCCGATACTTATCGGGATCGCTTTGCATAATCGACAAAAAGGTATTCACGTGTGAATTTTCACACCCAAGCATGACGATCTTTTTCATGTGTTTGCTCCTTTGCGTCATACAAAAATACGGGTAATCTCATCAAATCCATTATAGCACAGCCACCCGCGTTTTACAATAGCTTTTCCCGATCCCCGCAAAAAAAGGAGCGAGAAATCTCTCGCTCCCTTTCTATTTACAGCACGATCGACTTGATCTCGGGAAATTCATCCGCCAGATCCAGCAGCTCATCGCTGACGTTGTCTTTATGTATACGTACTTCCATCATGACGCGCACGTCACCGCTCTCCAGCTTTTCCATTTCCACGCCGGCAACCAGCACCTTCATTTCGGCAAGTCTTGCGCGGATCTTGGGCATGACCGTATGATAATCCTTGGAAATGACCAGCAAAAGCTCCTTGGCAGACTGCATGTCACCGGGCAGGAACTTATGCAACGCGATCTGCAAAACAATCATCAGCGCCGTGCAGAGCACACCCACGGTGTACATGCCTGCACCCAGCGCAAGTCCGATAGCAGCCGTTGCCCAAATGCCCGCCGCGGTGGTCAGACCCTTGACCGAGCCGCCGCGCACAAAGATCACGCCTGCACCCAAAAAGCTGATGCCCGTGATGACGTTGGAGGCAATACGCGAGGCATCCGCTCCCACCACGTCGAAAAAACCGTATTTGGACACGACCATGATCAGGGTTGCGCCCAGCGCCACGATGATGTGGGTACGAATACCCGCCTCCTTCAGACGCTTGGTGCGTTCCAGCCCCACCAGTCCTCCACAAAGACAAGCTACGACAATGCGAACCAGATAATCCCACTCGCCGATATGCTCAAAAAGCCATAAATCCCAAGCCATAGCTCTCTCCTTTACTAAAAATCAGTCTGCGTGTCCCAGCACAATATCCACGGTGTTTGCCACGCCGTTACGGTAATAGACCAGCTGCACGGTGTCGCCGCCGTAATATTCGTTGACAACGTCCATCAGGTCGTAGATCGTTCTCAGCTCTTTTCCGTCTGCCAGCACGATAATGTCACCCGGCTGCAGCTTTTTTTCGGCATCCAATCCGGGCACAAGTCCCGTAACCAGAATACCTGTGTGCGATGCGGTAAATACACGATCCGCATATTTCAGCAGATCCGCAGGATCCGAGCTGATGTGATCCTCAAACATGACGTAGCTCACGCCCGCTTCCACGCCGACACCTACAACGCCCAGCATAGGACGCTTGGAGGTGATGGGCGATTCGCCAGGCTCACCCGTCTCGATGATGTTTTGGATCAGCACCATCGCACCGTCGATCGGAATGGCAAAGCCCATGTTTTCATACTGTCCCGAAAGCTTTAAGGTAATAATGCCAAGCACTTCCCCGTCCGAGTTGACCAAGGGTCCGCCCGAGTTACCGGGGTTGACGGGTGTATCGGTCTGGATCAGCTGCATTTTCTTGACCAGAATGCCCTCATCGTCATAGATCTTGACCTCTCTTTGCGCAAAGGACACAATGCCCTTGGTCACGCTCCAGGCATATTCCTCGCCTGCGGGCGTACCCACTGCGTACACGTTTTGCGCATCCTTCACAGCAGCAGAGCTGCCGATCCTGGCTGTATACAAGCCGCGCGCCTGGATCTTGATCACGGCAATATCGTCGATCTCGGAATATCCGACCAGCTGCGCAACAGCCGCGGTCTTGTTATAAAACTTCACGGTAATGGTGCTTGCACCCTCCACAACGTGGTAATTGGTGGCAATGTAGCCATCCTCGGTCAGCACAAAGCCGGTACCCGTGTTCACGCCACTATCGCCCTGCGCAGAGATCACCACGGTATAGTTGCGCACCGATTCCAGAGCGCTGAGCTCAATGGTCTGCTCATCACCGCCGCCAACCACAGTCACGTTGCCGCCCAAGCCGCCCTGCGGCACCTCATCCGAGCCCTGCGCCTTGTCAATCACGGCATACGCCAGCAAGCCACACACAAGTCCCAGGCACAACGCACACGCCGCAGTTACCAGCAGCGCATAGATCCACAATGCAACGCCGCCACGCCCGGGCTTGCTGCGCTTTTTATCGGCTACGCGCTGGTGCTCGTAATCCCACTTGTATACGTCGGGCTGCGCTTGCTTCTTAGCAGCATCGGCATCAAACAGCTTTTGCGCCTCGGCAGCCTGCTCCGATACGGGCTCCTGCACCGGCTCTATTGATTTTTCCTGCGCATCCGCAGGGATTTGTTCACGATTTTCGTCCATATTTATCTCCCCTCTGATTCCTTTTCGGGAGCACTTACCTCGGGCAGAGTAAAGGTGAATTCACACCACTGACCTGCCACGCTATCCACAGAAATACTCTCATGATGCGCCTCCATAATGGTTTTGGCAATGTAAAGCCCCAACCCGACGCCCTTTTTATCCAGTCCTCGGCTCTTGTCGCTCTTATAAAAGCGCTCAAACACGTACGGCAGATCCTCACTGGCAATGCCCTGACCCTCGTTATACACGCGCACGCGCACCTTATGTCCGCGGCGGACGCGCTCAATACAAATGCGCAGCTTACCGCGCTCACCCGAGAATTTTACCGCATTGTCCACCAAATTATACACGATCTGATACATGGCATCGCGATCGGCAAGCACCAGCATGTTCTCATCCTCGCACTCAAACGCAACGTCCAGACGTTTTGCATCGATCTTTTGCTCAAACGAGATCAGAATCAGGCGCGACACCTCGCAAATATCAAACGGTGCGCACACAAATTTGCGATCGCCCGCCTGAATGCGCGACAGATCCAGCAGCTGCGAGACAAGGCGCGACAGGCGCTTGACCTCCTCGGACACAATGCCAAGGTAATAGCTCTGCTGCTCGGCGGGGATCACCCCGTCCAGAATGCCGTCCACAAATCCCGAAATGGTGGTCATAGGCGTACGCAGGTCGTGTGATACGTTTGCCATAAACGAGGTACGCATATTGTCCAGCGCCTCCAAGGATTGCGCCATGTTGTTCATCGCGCACGCCAACTCCGCCACCTCGTCGTTTCCGTGCACGGGAACGCGCACGTCAAATTTACCTGCCGCAAAGCTCTTGGCTGCGTGGCTCATTTCCTTAAGCGGCGTAATGATGCGCTCGGTGATGAAATAAAACGCGATCAGCGCTGCCAGCATGACCCAGAGGCTGGCTGCCATGATGACCTGCACGGTAGAGTCGCGCAAGTCCATCCAATCCGAGGAGTCCGCACAGATCAGAAGTGCGCCGTATACCTCGTCGTCGTGTGCCAAGGGATAGGCATGCACCACGTGCGCCTGCTCCAAAGCACCGCCAAAGGTATCCGTGCTTTGCACGTGCTCCCCTGCCAGCACCTTGCTCATGCCCTCAAACGGCAGAACGCTGCCAACCGAAAAAAGCTCCTGCTCCACACCTCTGCCCATCAGCAGCGTGCCGTCCACGTCCGCGATCAGTATGGTAATACCGTCCGCATTGACGGTCAGTGCCTGCAGGATCTCGGCAGTCGGATGCTCGTTTTGCGCGATATATTCCGAAAAAGGGATGTCCTTTTGATAATTGTCGTCTACGTAAGTATATGCGGCTGCCGCGGAATTGGTGATCAGCTCAGTCTTGACCTGCTCGCTATACCCATTGATGATATTGCCGATGATCACGATCAACAGCATAAAGCTGACCACAATGATCAGCATAAACGCCGTAATATACTTCAAAAACAGACTCTTAAACACTGCGTTTGCCTCAAGCAAGCAGCTCGAACTTATAGCCTACGCCCCAAACCGTTTTGAGGATCCACTTATCGGATGCGCCCTCCAGCTTCTCGCGCAGTCTCTTGACGTGCACGTCCACCGTTCTGGAGTCACCCAGATAGTCAAAGCCCCAGACCTTATCCAGAAGCTGATCGCGGGGGAATACGCGGTTGTAATTAGAAGCCAGGAAATAAGGCAGCTCCAGCTCCTTGGGGGGAATGTCCACGCTCTTGCCCTTGAGCTTGAGCTCGTACTTCTGACGGCTGATCTCAATGTTCTCAAACTTGACCACCTCGTCATCGTCCTGGTTGTTGTGTGCCTGGTAGCGACGCAGCACAGCCTTGACGCGCGCGGAAAGCTCCTTCATATCAAAGGGCTTGACCAGGAAATCGTCCGCACCCAGCTCCAGACCCAACACCTTATCAAATACCTCACCCTTAGCGGTGATCATGATAATGGGCTTAGAGGACATTTCACGGATCTCACGGCAAACCTGCCAGCCGTCCTTTTTGGGCAGCATAATATCCAAGAGCACGATGTCGGGCTCGTACATCTTAAAGAAGCTGATGCCCTCCACGCCATCGGACGCAGTCTTGACCTCGTAGCCCTCGTTGGTGAAATATACTTTGAGCAATTCGCTGATGTTGCTGTCGTCATCTACGACCAGAATTTTGGTATCCATCATAATTCGGATCCTCCTCTATATAAAAATGTGATATGTACGCAGCGTTTTGATGATACTATACTCATTTTACCACAGAAACACAATTTCTGTGTGATTTTTGAATGAATTTTGTCGGAATTTTATGCAAAATCGCCGCATTTAGATTTGCGTTAATAATTGTATCACAAAATATCATATTTGTAAAGAGTTTTTTCAAAATTAGTTAACATTTTCAGGATGAAACTTGTTTACATACTGCAGCAATGATTTGCGAGCAAATGACACCGGGGACTGTCCCCTGTGACGCGACCGATAGCGCGTCGTGGCTGTCAGTTTCATGTCGGTTTCCTCCCGTAAGATTGTTAAATTCATTATAGTATATCCGACGGGGATTCTCAAACCGTTCATCCCGATTTTGAGCCCGGCAAGACCGTGGAAAACACTTCCCTGGTCAATATCACGCCCACCGCAGCAGCGGTCATGGGCATTGCGCCCCCCCGAATGGGACGGTCGCTCCTTGATCAACAGATAACAAAAAAACGGATACTCAAAAGAGTATCCGTTTTATTTTTAGTCCATTTTCATACGATATTCGTTCGGATTGACGCCAACCAACTGCTTGAAGCTGCGATAAAAGCTACTCTGCGTAGCGTATCCGCATTTCATGGCAATGTTGAATATGCTCTCATCGGTATTGCGCAGCAGATAGCAGGCATGATTGATCTTGATATTGCGCACGTATTCCGAATACGGCACGCCCACACTTTTCTGAAACATTCTGGAAAGATAAGATTCGTTGTATCTGAGCTCGTTTGCCAGCTCGTGCAGCGTGCAGGGCTTGTCCACGTTATTCTCGATATAGATGAACATATCACGCAAAAGTCCGTTATCCGAAGCGAAGATATCCTCCTCTTCGGTGTTCAACTGCTGATAAAAACGCGAGCATAGCAGATATAAAAAGCCCTTGATCTGCGCAACGTCGTCATATTTCTGTGCATCCAGAAACAAATCTCGGTACAGCGCGGGAGTATCATGCAGCACGGATGAGGACAGGCGATATTTGGTCAGCGGCTCGGTAATCGCCGCAATCAGATCCCCCGAAAATACACACAGCGCACATTCGCTGTGCTTTCCGGGTTTCGTATGATAGCTGTGAATGCGGTGGGGCTTGATCAGCATCAGATCTCCCGCATGCAAACAATACTCTTGCTGATCCACTTGAATGGTCATCTCACCATCCAGCAAGAGTACCATTTCGTAACATCTGTGCATGTGCAAGGGAAAGCTATGATCAAAATGTCTTTCATAGAGAAAATGGTTATTTGCAATACCGTGCTCTATTTCGTAAAACACCATATTCATGGCGCATCCTCCGTACAAATCAATTTTGATACAGACTCTTCAGCGCAGGATACAGCTGCTTGTAGGCTGCGTATCCTCCGTCATATTTTTGCATCAATGCAGGATCACACTGCACTGCAAGCGTCTTTTTCACGGTTGCATCTGCCGCCTCGTATACGCTTGCATACTCACCGCACGCTACCATTGCCAGCAGCGCGCCACCCATAGAGGGACCCTGCTCGGTCTCGGTCAGATAAATGTCCACGCCGAGTACGTTGGCAATAACAGTCTGCCATACACGACTGACCGCACCGCCGCCGCACAAAACGGCTTTGTCGATCTTGACACCGCCCGCCTCTACGCAATCGCGCAGGGCGTACGCAACACCCTCCAGCACCGCAAGGCTCATATCCTCGCGGGTGGTATTAACAGAAAGACCGACAAACGCACCGCGGGCGTCCACGTCGTTGTGCGGGCAACGCTCACCTGTCAGATAAGGCAGGAACAGCACGCCCGTACTGCCGTATGCTGCCCGGGCGGGATCCCCATACTCGGCATCCAGAATATCCTTGACCCACCACTTATTGCAGCTTGCCGCAGACAGAATGCATCCCATCAGGTGATACTTGCCATTGGCGTGCGCAAAGTTGTGCAGGGCTGTGCCGCATTCGGTATTAAACTCGTCACAGGGCAAAAAGATCGTGCCGCTGGTGCCAAGAGAGATGCTGCAATCTCCATCGCGCAAGGTAGCCGTACCGATTGCAGCACCGGCGTTGTCACCCGCGCCTGCACAAAGAACTGCGTTGGGCAGCCCGAACTCAGGCTTCAGCTTTCCCGTTACCTCATAGCTTTCATACAGTGCAGGGAGCATATCCTCCGTAATACCGCAAAGCTTGCACATTTCCTGCGACCAGCACTTATTCTTCACGTCCAAAAGCAGCATGCCCGCAGCATCGGAGTATTCCGAAGAAAACACACCGGTCAGCATGTATGCAAGATAGTCCTTTGGCAAGCAGATTTTCTTTGCTTTTGCAAAGTTTTCGGGCTCGTTTTCCTTGACCCACAAAATTTTGGGCGCGGTAAAGCCGGGAAAAGCCATATTGCCCGTGTATGCGGGAAGCACGCCAAGACTGTTGAGATATGCGGTCTGCGGTGCGCTGCGTCCGTCGTTCCAGAGGATAGCGGGACGAATGACCTCGTCATGCTCGTCCAGCATGACAAGACCGTGCATCTGACCTGCAATACCTACGCCCGCAATCTGCTCCTCTCTGCCCTCGGACAGCACGCACAAGATCTCCTTTGCCGCCCTATACCAATCTTCGGGCGCCTGCTCACTCCAATTGGTATAGGGCGCAGAAACAGCATAGCTGACGCTGTGCTCACCGAGAATGTGCCCCTCGCGGTCGGCCAGTATGCCCTTGCAGGCAGACGTGCCAAGGTCGATACCAATATAATACTTCATATCAGACTCCCGAAAAAAGGATGTCGTTCATGACGGATTCCAGATACTCCTGTCTGCCGCTGCCGGGAAGCGTGCCCTGCAGATCCATTGCGTAAGCAGCCAGGGATTCAAGGGTCTCGTTACCCTCGCGCATGGACTTGCCAATGCCATGGTTGTAGGAATCGTATCTCTTTGCCACAAACTCGTCAATGCGACCATCCTCAATAATCGCGTAAGCCTTGATCAGACCCAGCGCAAAAGCATCCATACCTGCGATATAGGACAGCAGAACGTCCTCAAAGGTATTGGACTGACGGCGTGCCTTTGCATCAAAGTTGAGTCCTCCGTTAGTGAAGCCGCCCGCCTTGATGACCTCGTACATGCAAAGCGTGGTATCGTAAACGTTGGTCGGGAACTGGTCGGTATCCCAGCCCAGCAGCATGTCACCTTGATTTGCGTCAATAGAACCGAAAATGCCGTTGACAGAAGCCATGCGCAGCTCATGCTGGAAGGTATGCCCTGCCAAGGTTGCGTGGTTAGCTTCAATGTTCATCTTAAAGTCGTCCATAAGACCGTAGGTGCGCAGGAAGTTTGCACAGGTAGCTACGTCAAAATCATACTGATGCTTGGTAGGCTCCTTGGGCTTGGGTTCAATGTAAAAGTCGCCCTTAAAGCCGTGCGCACGACCATAGTCACGCGCCATGGTCAAAAACTTGCCCATGTTGTCCAGCTCAAGTGCCATATCGGTATTGATCAGCGTGTCGTAGCCTTCTCTGCCACCCCAGAATACATAACCGGGTGCACCCAGCTTGATAGCAGCGTCAATGCCTGCCTTGACCTTGCCTGCCGCAATTGCAAACACGTCGGCATTCGGGCTGGTGGAAGCACCTGCCATAAAGGTCTTGTTGCCAAACATGTTGGCAGTTACCCACAAGGGCTTGATGCCGGTCGCATTCTGCTTTTCAAGCAGATAATCGGTCATAATCTCCAGGTTTGCAATGCTTTCGGCAAGAGTAGCGCCCTCGGGAGCTACGTCAACGTCGTGGAAGCAATAGTAGTCGATGCCCAGCTTCTGCATCAGGTCAAATGCAAAGTCTACCTTTGCCTTGTGCATCTCAATGCCGGATTTGCCAAAGGTCTTGTCCATGGTGTCCCCACCGAACATGTCGGTGCCCGAGGCGTTGCAGGTATGCCACCAGCTCATAGCAAAGCGCAGATGCTCTGCCATAGTTTTGCCGCCGATGACTCGGTTCTTATCATAGTAGCGGAAGGAATACGGATTCTTACTCTTTGCACCTTCAAATGCGATTGTTTTGATTTCGTTATACATGTTCTGTTCCCCTTCAGAAATATTTAGGTTTGGCTTTACACAATACACTATTTATTATTGTAACACATATCTTCTGTGAATTCCATCACATTTTGCGACATTTTTTATACATTTCGTGATTATTTCTATCCATTTCCTTACCTTTTGGCTTTCGCGCCATGTCCGCATTTGGTTGCTTCCCTTTTGATTTGTATATTTCTCCATACGCTGTGGCAGTAAAGCAGATCTTTTTCTCCGTTTCGCCCACGGGAAAATTGCCAAAAGGTCTTGCAAAACACGATAAAATGGTTTATAATTACGATGTATAATTATGGCTATCCAAATCTATGGAATACGGAGATAAAAACTATGAAGCTTGGTATCGTCGGTTTGCCCAACGTCGGCAAATCCACTCTGTTCAACGCGCTGACCAACGCAGGCGCGGAATCTGCTAACTACCCTTTCTGCACCATTGAGCCCAACGTGGGCGTCGTGCCCGTTCCGGACAAGCGTCTGGACGTGCTGGCAGAGATGTATAAGCCCGAAAAGCTGACCCCTGCCGTTTGCGAATTCGTAGACATTGCAGGTCTTGTCAAGGGCGCATCCAAGGGCGAGGGTCTTGGCAACCAGTTCCTTTCCAACATTCGCGAGTGTGACGCCATCCTGCACATCATTCGCTGCTTTGAGAACGACGACATTATCCACGTAGAGGGCAACATTGACCCCATGCGTGACCTGGAGACCATCAACATGGAGCTCATTCTTTCCGATATGGAAATGATGGAGCGCCGCATTGAGCGCACCACCAAGGCAATGCGCGCCGACAAGACGCTCGCTGCTCAGATGGAGGTCTACAAGAAGATCCTGGCAGCTCTTGAGGAGGGTCTTTGCGCGCGCACCGTTGCGCTGACCGCCGACGAGGAGGAGCTTTTGGCGGATACCCACCTCTTGACCCGTATGCCCGTTATCTACGTGGCAAACGTCAGCGAGG
>JAZRQR010000134.1:0-5193 GCA_045650025.1 Eubacteriales bacterium | reverse complement strand
TGCTGCGTCAAAACTGCTCGCACCCGAGAGCGAATGCATTTTTGATGGATTTTGGTGAGATTTTGCGAAGCAAGATACCAATCTTGCGAGTAAAAGCACGCCGAAAGACGCATAAATGCATCGCCCTCGGGCAATTCGGTTCGATTCCCGTACGGCTAACCAAACAACGCTCCAAGGAGGACAAACGCATGAAAATTTACACCACCGATTACATTACCGGCAAAAGCCTGGAAACCCTGGGCATGGTACAGGGCAGCACTGTGCAAAGTAAGCACATCGGACGCGACATTGCCGCCAGCTTTAAGACCATTGTGGGCGGTGAGCTCAAGGGCTACACCGAAATGATGAACGATGCGCGCAAAAAGGCGACTGATCGCATGGTCGAGCAAGCCGAGGCGATGGGTGCGGACGCCATTGTTGCCGTGCGTTATTCCTCTTCTGCCATCATGGACGGTGCCGCTGAGATTATGGTATACGGCACGGCGGTCAAATTCATTTGATCCGACTCACACCACATCATATAAGGAGGGTTTTCCATGCATCCGACACTGTACAACTATGACGTATACCCCAAGGTCTTCCTTGGCGACAAAGAAACAACCGTAACCGTACAACCCCTGGGCGAGCACGTGGCGTTTGCCCAAGGGCACGAATACACCGTGCACCTGCGCAAGGTCAATCAAGGCGCACCTTATCTCTACCCCGAATACACCGGTCGCGCTACGCTGACCGCCACCCCCGATGCAGACGGTTGCCTGCGCATTACCGCCTTCTTTGAGGGCGAGGGAGAATACTTTATCCGCATTTGCGATACGCCCGAGGCAGAGCACCGCGTGCAGCTCTCGGTATACACGCTGGCTGCGGATATGGCAGGCAGATACCCCTGGCGCGGCGACCTGCACCTGCACACCAACCGCTCGGACGGCAGACAGGCGCCTGCCAACGTATGCGCAAACTACCGCTCCTACGGCTATGACTTCACCGTCATTTCGGATCACTTCCGTTACTACCCCTCCCTGGAGGCTAAGGCGTACTGGAAGGATCTGACCGACCTTTGCATCGTACAGGGCGAAGAGGTACACCTGCCCCACAACGACCTGCACTACGTCAATTTCGGCGGCAAATACAGCATCAATGCCCTTGTCTCCCCCTCCTCCAACCAGGAAAAGGCGGGCGATGACCCGGCTTGGCGCTCGCTGGACGGCAACGCGCCCGAGCCCATGACGCGCGAGCAGTTTGTGGCAATGATCGAGCAGCGCGCTGCCAAGGTAGACCGCGAAAAGCACTCCGAGCGCATGAGCTTTGCTGTCATGGAATGGATCTATGAGCAGGTGCAGGCGGCAGAGGGCCTTGGCATCTTCCCGCACCCCTATTGGATCTCCGACATGATGCAGGTGCCCGAGGACTACACCTACTACGTTTGCGAGCACGCGCCCTTTGATGCCTTTGAGGTGCTGGGTGGTGAGAATTACTTCTGCCACAACGGCTTCCAGACCGCGCTTTACTACCAGCTCAAGGAAAAGGGCATCGATCTGCCTGTCGTGGGCAGCACCGACAGCCACAACTCGATCTCCGAGCAGAACCGCAACGCGCTCATCTGCTCCACCATTGTATTTGCACCCGAGAACACCGATCGCGCACTCATCAAGGCGATCAAGGACAAATACTCGATCGCAATTGACACCATCAGCAAGGAATACCGCATTGTTGGTGACTTCCGCCTGATGAAGTACGCTTGCTTCTTGATGGAATACTTCTACCCCCTGCACGACGCCGCTTGCGCGACCGAGGGTTACTTTATGAACCGCTACATTGCAGGCGATGCACGCGCCGCCGAGGTGCTTGCCGCCATGAAGGGGCAGATCCCCGCGATGATCTACAAGTACTTTGCACTGTAAGGAGGCAGGCATGCGCACCTTTTTGACCGAATTTTTTGCCGAATTTGATTACTCCGCCCGGGATGCTGCTACGCTGCTTGCGGCTTACGACAAGATCATGGCAAACGAGCAATCCGCCGCGCGCTTTGGCGAGGCGCTTGCCGCGTACGATGCCGATCTCAACTGTGACTACGGGCAAGCCATGCACCACGCCAGACACGCCGGCTATGCGGTGGGAGTGCACAATTTCGCCTCCGAGCTCCTTCTCTTTATCTGCTATGCCAAAAAGCTGCGCGAGCGTTACGTGGAAAACGGGCTCCCCTTGCAGATCTGGCACGACAGCATGCTGGACTTGAAATACAAGCTGGATGAATGTCAGGTCGTGTTCGGCATTTGCGGCTCCTTTGTAGCCGGCTGGTTCCCCGGATTTTTCAACCTGACCCGCTTCGCGCTGGGCAGGCTGCAATTTGAGATCCACGAATTTGACAACGACTACCAAGCAGGCGAGCACACCATTGCCAAGGGCAGCAAGGCGATCAACATGCACATTCCGCGCTCGGGCGAGCCGCTTTCCAAGGCGCTTTACGAGGATTCCTTTTCCCGCGCTAAGGAATTTTACAAGGACACCTTCCCCGGCATGGAGCAGATCCCCTTTGTTTGCCACTCCTGGCTGCTCTATCCCGAAACTGCCAATTTCGTGCCCCCGCACCTCAACGTGTACAAATTCCTCTCGGAATTCACCGTTTTTGAAAGCCACCACAACGACGGCGACGATTTGTGGCGTCTGTTTGACACCATGGAGCGCCATCCCGACCGTCTGCCCGCCAACACCTCCCTGCGCCGTGCATTCGTGGAGCATTTGCAAAAGGGCGGCAGAGTAGGCTGGGGCTTTGGCATCTTGTTCAGATAATTCTGAACAAGATGCAGTTCTATTCGCCTTTGGCGAGGGATATTGCAAGCAGTGATATTTGGGCTGCGCCCAAGTGGTATTTGCTACGCAAGTTTTCACAGCGAATAGAATATCACTATTGCGCAGCAATAATATCACTTTGGCGAAGCCAAAATATCACTGTTGCAAAGCAACAATATTCCTCCAAATCAGGAGCATATGCTATGAAAGACTATCTGACACGGTTTTTCACCGATTTTGAATACTTCCCAGACGACGCAGCATGCCTGCTTGCCGCTTACGACAAAGTGGTTGCCAACGAGCAGGCAAACGCGGCGTTTTCCGAGGCGATTGCCACCTACGAAGCCAATATCGACTGCGACTTTGGCACGCTGACCGCCTGTAGCAAAAAAGCCGCTCGCGCGGCAAACGTGCACAATCACACCACCGACCTGCTCTTGTTCATTTGCCTTTCCAAGCATCTGCGCTCGCAGTACGAGGCGCGCGGCATTGACCTTGCCATCTGGCACGACAGCATGCTGGATCTGCGCTACAAACTGGAGGAATGCAAGCTGGTGCGCGGCGTGTGCGGCATGTTTGTGGCGTTCTGGATGCCCGGCTGGTTCAAGCTGACCCGCTTTGCGCTGGGCAGGCTGCAATTTGAGGTCACCGATTTCGGGCGCGAATACCAAAAGGACGGCGTCACGCTCTCCAAGGAGAGCAAGGTGCTCAACATGCACATTCCGCGCTCGGGCGCGCCGCTTTCCAAGGCGCTTTACGAGGAATCCTTCGACCGCGCAAAGACGTTCTTTGCCGACCAATTTGACGGAGAGCGCGTTCCGTTCGTGTGCCATTCCTGGCTGCTTTACCCTTGCATGACCGAATTCGTATCCGAAAGCAGCAACGTGCGCCGCTTTATGGAGGAGTTCGAGATCCTTTCCTGGGATCACTCGGACGGCGAGAGCCTTTGGTGCTTGTTTGACACCGCCGAGCGAAATCCCGCTCGTCTGCCCACCGACACCTCGCTGCGCCGCGCATTCGTACAGCGTTTGCAAAGCGGAGGCCGCGTTGGCTGGGGCTATGGCATATTGTTCCGATAAATCGGAACAATATGCAGTTCTATTCGCCTATGGCGAGTGATATTGCAAGCAGTGATATTTGGGCTGCGCCCAAGTGTTATTTGCTTCGCAAGTTATAAAGGCGAATAGAATATCACTGCGAGGCAGAGCCGAGCAATACCACTTTCGCGTAGCGAAAATATCACGGTTGCGAAGCAACAATATCACTTTTCTCTCTCGGAGCAACGTATGAAAGAACAATCCATCAAAAACGTCATTTTCGATTTTGGGCAGGTCATGGTGCGCTTTGACCCCTACGCCATTGCCGCGCACACGCTGGACGATCCGGCGGACGCTGCCCTGTTAGTCCCCGTTCTGTTTGACCGCCTGTACTGGGATGCGCTGGACGCAGGAACGATCACTGACCGCGAGGTTTTGGACGCGGTATGCGCACGCATTCCCGCGCGACTGCACGGGGCGGCAAGCGAGATCTACTACGGCTGGATCCACCATCTGCCCGAGATTCCCGGCATGCGCGAGCTGGTGCGCGACCTGACGGCACGCGGCATTCACGTGGCGCTGCTTTCCAATATTTCGCACTACTTTGTCACGCACGCACACGAGATCCCCGTGCTCTCGCTGTTTGAATACTGCGTGTTCTCCTCGGATCTTGGCATCAGCAAGCCCGATGCGCGCATTTTTGCAAAGGCATGCGAGGGCGGCGGATTTGACCCCGCAGAGACGCTTTTTGTGGACGACAACGCCGCAAACGTGCAAGGTGCCCGCGACTTTGGGCTGCACGCCTACCTCTTTGACGGCGACGCGCAAGCGCTGCGCGTCCACCTGGACGGCGCGCTTGAGAGCTAGCCGTACGGGAATCGAACCGAATTGCCCGAGGGCGATGCATTTATGCGTCTTTCGGCGTGCTTTTACTCGCAAGATGGTCATAACCGAAGAAAGTCAAATCATACGCCCTGCGACGAGCAATTTTTGTGTCTTGTGCCGAAACTCGCCTTGCAAGATGCGTATCTTGCTTCGACTCGCTTCGACAAAATCCATCAAAAATTGCAACGCCGGAGGGTGCTTCGCAGTTTTGAGTGAGCAAATATTATGCAGATGCAAAGAGAAAATGCGAAGCAATATATCATATTGCGAGAATTTTATCTGCAGCAAATGCGGATATTTGTCACTCAAAACCGTATGGATTTGGCTTTCTTCGGTTATGCTACTTCGCAAAATCCCACCAAAATCCATCAAAAATGCATTCGCTCTCGGGTGCGAGCAGTTTTGACGCAGCAGATTTTTTTGAGCCCAAAAGCTTTTCCCGCAGGGCATATAGGCAATATGTCCAAGGGGAAAGATAAAGGGA
>JAZRQR010000133.1:0-24495 GCA_045650025.1 Eubacteriales bacterium | reverse complement strand
CGGTGAGGAGGTCAACGGCAAGGGTGCTGTGCATATCGTAGACTACTTTGCACAAAACGGCATTACGCCTGCCATGGTCGTGGACGAGGGCGGCGCGGTGGTGGAAAACGTATTCCCCGGCGTCAAGGTTCCCTGCGGCATGATCGGCATTGCCGAAAAAGGCATGATGGATGTGGGGTACACCGTCAAGTCGGGCGGCGGCCACGCCTCCGCGCCCAAGCCGGGCGCACCCGTGGACAGACTCAGCGCCGCTTGCGTCCGCATGCTGAAAAAGCCCTTCAAGGCACAGCTGACGCCCCCCGTTGCGCAGATGTTTGACACGCTGGGACGCTATTCTTCCTTTGCCTACAAGGTCATTTTCTCCAATATCCGCCTGTTTTTGCCCGTGCTTGACTTGCTTTGCAAAAAGAGCGGCGGCGAGCTCAATGCGCTTATGCGCACCACGGTTGCCTTTACCCAAATGCAGGGCTCGTCGGCATCCAACGTCATCCCGCCCGAAGCAAGCATGGTATCCAATATCCGTCTCAATCCTGCCAACAACATGGACGATGCTCTTGCATACATCAAAAAGACGGTGAACGATGATAAGGTGGAAGTCACCTGCCTGCACGGCATGAATCCCAGCCGCATCTCGCGTACCGATTGCGAGGGATATAACAAGGTGGCAAGCGCGGTGGCATCCACGTGGAAGGGCTGCGTGGTCACGCCCTATCTGATGGTGCAATGCTCGGACAGCCGCCATTGGGGCAGAATTTCGGATCGCGTTTACCGCTTCTCTGCAATGGATCTGACAAGCGAGGAACGCGCCACCATTCACGGCAATAACGAAAAGATCAGGCTTGAAACCCTGCACCGCTCGGTGGAGTTTTTCATGAGATTGATCAAGAATTGCTGATAAAATGTTAAATTTAAGGGTGAACCCGCGAGGGTTCACCCTTTTGATTATTCTTATTTGCGGGCGATCACTGATCGCCCCTACATCACGTCAGATCAAACACCGAGGTCACGGTAATGTCGTTTGCATCTCCCGAAAGGATCTGCAGGCGTTTCTCGCCCGATTCCATATCAAAGCTGTTATCGGACAGAATGACGTCGCCGTCAAGCCCTTCGATAAACACGCCCTTGGCAAAGGCTTGGGCGGTTACGATCAGCTCACTTCCCTCTCTGCGCACGGTCAGCGCGGGGTTGACAAATGCATAGTGCTTGGGCGGCACAAACAGCACGCAGCCCTCGCTGACGGTTTGCCCGTCCACGACAAACGCGTACTGCAAATGCGCGGTGACGGGATCATAGTCAAAGGCTTGCTCGTCGAGATACTGCGCGGAAAGTGCAGGCACGGTGATGCTCTGCTCGGTCGAGTGCAGCACGTTGCCCTGCGCATCGCGCACGGATGCGATCACGCTGCCCGAAATTTCGCTTGTGGTATCGTTTGTGACGCAAAGCTTATAACTGCACGCCTCTTGGTAAGTGCCCTTCTGCGCGTTAATATTGCCTCTGTGCTGCACCAAACCGTTCTCCTCGCAGGAGATCAGAACGGGCGCGAAGAACCGTTTTGCCGCGTATTGCAGTGCCTTGTAACGTCCAAAGCAATCGATGCTTGCCCAAGAAGTGCCCTGCCAGATGTCGTTAAGCTGCCAATACAGCGCGCCCATGCAGCGACCGCGATGGCGGCGCATGTGCTCCACGCGATAACGGATCGAGTCGGCTTGATACTGCTGCGACACGTAGATCAGCTGCTCGGGCGTGTGGGCGTAGGGATAAAACTTGGCAAGCTGCGAAAGGATCAGCTCGTTGCCGCCACCCGAACGCTGGTGACGCTCCATGAGCGGCGCGCAGAGGTTATAATTGCCGTCCGTAGCGTAGGTGCGAACGGTTTTCATGCTCGGCAGCGACTGGAACCCAAACTCGCTGACGTAGCGGTAAAAGCGGTTGCGGAAGGACAGATGATCGGAATTCCAATCGTGGCAATCGCCGCAGGGCTCGCCGTTAGGGTCGGCAAAGCCGCCCAGCGAGGTAGGCGAGGACGGGATGTACGCAATCTCGGGGCACACATTAGCGAGCACCGCAGGGATATGCTTCTCGAACAGATCCAGATACACCTGCTCCAGGCGCTCACGGTCACCTCTGCCCGAAATCGCCACGTACTCGTGGAAATGCCACTCAATCTCGTTATTGCCGCAGATGAGTCCTATGCAGGCATGGTGACGGATGCGGCGCACGTTCTGCTCCACCTCGGTCAGCATACTGCCAAGCAGCTTCTCGTCGGGATCGTACACCGAGCAGGCAAACATGAGGTCAAAGAACACCACCAAGCCAAGCTCGTCACAAATATCAAAGAACCAATCGTCGGGATAATAGCCACCGCCCCACACGCGAATGGCGTTGAAATTGCACGCCTTGCATTGCTCCAGGAGCTTACGCGTGCGCGCGGGGGTAATGCGGCTGAAAAGATTATCCTCGGGAATGTAATCCGCGCCCATCGCGAACATATCCACGCCGTTGACGCGGTGATAAAAGCCGATGCCAAAGGCGTCCGGCTGTCTGATCAGCTCCATGGTGCGAAGTCCTATGCGCAGCTCGCGGTCGTCTATGATCTCGTTGCCCACAACCAGCCATGCCTGCACGGTATAGAGCGGCTGCTCGCCAAGTCCGTTCGGCCACCAAAGCTGCGGATTTTGCACCTCGGTTTCCACGCCTATCGCCAGCGCGGTGACGCTGCCATCGGGCGCGGTCAGCCAACATTCGGGCGTGCCCTCCCCTACAAATTCCATAATCGGAGTCAGGAACACTCTGCCGTCCTCGTGCCGTTGCGTCACGCGCGCATCCAAAATGCGCCCGCTATGGTCATGCTGCAGCAGATACACGTCGCGCCAGATGCCCGCATCGGGGAGTCTCGGTCCCCAATCCCAGCCCATCATGCAATGCGCCTTGCGCAAATGGGGGTAACCGCGCATGCAGTCGGTCGCGCCAAACAAGCGCGACTTGGCATCCTGCTCGCGGATATATTTCGTGGGTGAATGGCAGACCACGCACAGCTCGTTGTGCTCACGCACAAGCTCTGTGATATCAAACTCATAGCGCAGGTGCATATTGTCGGTATCCGCCACGTGCGTGCCGTTGAGATAGATGCAGCACAGCGTATCCAAGCCCTCAAACACCAAGGTCGTGCGATATCCCTCATCCCACCAATCAAACGTGCACGAAAAGGTATAGTCGTGCTCGGAAATTTCCAAATATATATCTTCATTGTCCGCTACGTGCGGATCGGACAAAAGCGCGTTGTCCATATACAGAAACGAATACACCGAGCCGGGCACCTGCCCCTCTACGTCATAGCCGTTTCCCGTCATGCGCCATTTGCCGCTAAGATCACATTTTTTCATGGAACGTCTCCTTGTATTGCGAAATTAAAAATGCTCAAAAATGCCGCCCGGCTTGCGCGGGAATGCGCGCAGCAGATCCTCACAATCTCCCTGCACCTCTACGCCGTCCAAGTACGCAAGACTGCGCGCGTCCAAGGGCAGATAGCCGTAAAGCAGCTGCACCAGTGCCGTTTCGGACAGCACCGCGTCTGCCGCCGCGTCATCGGCAAGTCGCTCCACGCGCGCCTTGCCCCCGCCGTAGCACACGCGGTAGGTGCCTGCCACGCTTGGCATAGTGTCGTTGACGCGAACGGTAAACGCGCCCGCTTTATTGGGATATTCGTGCGCGGACAGCATCCGCTCGGTATTCAGCACGCGTGCAGCAAGATCGGGAATGCTGTGGTAGGCGGTGTGCGTGTAGTGCTTGAGCAGCATATCCGCCTCGGGGTACACGCCAAGATCGCACAGCACGATCTCGTCAAACTCGCCCTCAAACATGCGAAGGAAGGAAAAGATCTCGCGCAACGCGTCTGCGTTGACAAACGCCATTTCGTGCACGGTCAGCGCGGTGTCGGTATAGTGATTGACCTGCAAGGTCTTACTGCCCGAGCACACCACGTAAGCAATCGGCTCTGTTCCCTCATAGCAGAGATAGGTCATGCGCCCCGGAGCGGTATAGCTTGCGCTGTTTTTGCGCGGCAAAAGCAGATTTCTGCCCTTGCAAAATGCCCCGTAAACTGCCAGCATATCGGGCAGCAGCTCCTCACGGTACGGCATAAAGCGGCATCTGCGCGGTACGAAATCGATCTTGCTTGTCGGGAAACGCGCAAAGGCGTGATCCGCTACGCGCTCGTAGCCAAACTGTCTGTAATAGGAAAAGGAAAACGGATGCAGCAGCGCAACCGCCACGCCCTGCGCAGCAGCCAAATCGTGCATGTGCGCAAACATCTTGCGGATATTGCCACCGCGGCGGTATTCCACCGGCGTGGCAATGCCGCCTGCCAGCAGCGCCTTGACCGTACCCTTGCCAAAGGCGGAATCGGTAACAGTAAAGACGCCCGAGGACTTGGTCTGCGCCTCGTCTGTGTAAAACACCTGCATGACCGCGTCATGTACGTTTTGCTCGACCTTCTTGATCTCAATATTCGCCATAGCCCTCTCCTTACGAAAAATAGGTTGCAAGCCCGGGCAGCGTTGCGCCGTTCTTGCCCGTGGTGGTGTCGGCATGCCAGAGCGCGCTGCCAATTGCCTCCTCCACCGCCTCTGCGGTCATATCAAACACGGGGTCAATGTAGTTATCATGCAGGGTTGCATAGGTCTGTACCGCCTGCTCGGTGGAATGCGGCACGCGGTTTGCGGTGGAAAACGCGATTGCCACGTCCCCGCTGCCGTTGCCCATATAAGAGCCGGTGCGCGAAAGTCCTACGCCTGCGCGGCGTGCCACACGGCGTAGCTGTCGCTCGGAAAGCGGCGCATCGGTGGCGATGACCATAATGATCGAGCCCTTATCCGCTGCATTGTCGCGTGCCGCGATCTCGCGCCCGATCTGTCTGCCGTCCAAGGCAAGGCGACCCTTGCCGCCAAAGTTGGCAAGCACCAAAGCGCCTACCGTATACTCGTTGCCGCCCACGCTGAATACACGCGAGGCAGAGCCAATGCCGCCCTTAAAGCCAAGGCAGCACATGCCCGTGCCTGCGCCAACCGCGCCCTCGGCAAAGGTATCTGCGCATGCGTCAATGGCGTCCAGCACGTGCTGCTCGGTCACGTGCAAGCCGCGAATATCGTTGAGTGTACCGTCGTTGCACTCGCCCACCACCACGTTGACCGTGCCGGCACTCTCCCCAATGTCGGGGTTATGCGCCATCATGTAGCGAATACCGCCGACCAGCGCCGTGCCAACGCTGAGTGTATTGGTCAGCAGAATGGGAGCTTCGATGGTGCCAAGCTCCTGCACCTGCACAAGTCCAGCCGTTTTGCCGTAGCCGTTGAATACGTGCGCGGCTGCCATGACCTTATCGGTAAACAAATTGCCGCCGTGGGCTTTTATGCAGGTCACACCCGTGCGGACATTCTCGCCCTCGCATATGGTCACGTGCCCGACCGTTACGCCGGGAACGTCAGTAATCAGATTTTTTTCGCCGCATTTGCCGCGTCCAACCGTAAAAGGAGAATGCTCCAGTCCCATAATGTCCTCCTTGGGAGTTTCTTGCTACCATTATACCCGAAACCGGATGGAAAATCAAGGTGTATTGCAACAAAAAGGAGCGGAACTTGCGTCCGCTCCCTGATTTTGATCAAATATGCTCGGCAAACAAATGCCCCAGCTTGATGGTGCTGTCCGAGTCGTAGTGATAGATGTCTACCTCGGGCTGCGGCTCGTTGAGCACGGTCAGTCCCGCGCCAATGGTGTCCACAAACACACCACCGGGAATCTTGGCGGCATACGCGCGCTTGAGCTCGTTCATCTGCACGTGGAAGGGCCAGGTCTGCGAAATGCCTGCGTCAATAAACTTACAATCGGGTGCAAAATACTTGGCAAAGCCTGCACGCAGATCGGCAAGCATAGCGTCATAGCGACGCTCATAGTGCGGCATGTGCTGCTCCTCGCAAGCATCCGCCTCGCCCTGCATCCAGCACCAAGCCACGATCTCGGGCGCGTATCCCTGATCCTCCAAAATCTTGAGGCTATCGGGCAGCACCTTCATCATCTCATTGTAGCACCAGCCGCAGGTGCGGTAGTTTTCGGAGATATTCATGTCGTCATGCGATGCGGGATTATACTCCGCGCCGCCCGAGGGCGAGAGCCAATCGTTCCAAAGGCTGGTACCGCCGTACGCGCACTTGATGATGGCATACTGCTCATCGGGGTATTTCTGCGAAATGATCTCTGCAATGCCCACCTCGGGTCCGAAGGTGTCCTTGGTCAGCTCGGCACAATTCAGCCCGGTCTTGACAAAGCCGTCACTGTGCTTGTCGTGCGAATAATAGCTGATCGGTACGTTTTCATAACCGTCCATGTATTCCTTGACCTTTTCGGGCGAGAAATGGCGGGGCAAATAATCGCAGTGTCCTACGCCAACGGCATTGGATTGACCTGCCAACAGAATGATCTTAATGGGTTTCATAATTTTCTCCTTTCAGCTTTTCAAGATAAATTACAGGGCTGCGATTTGTGCAAGGATCTCCCTTGCCACCAAATGATAGCCTCGATCGGTTAAATGCACGCCGTCTGCGGACAAAAGATCCGCCTCTGACTTAGTAACTGCGTACAGATCCACAACAGGAAGCCCGTATTTGCTTGCCAGATCGCAAGCCACGCGGTTGCGCAGCACCACTCTTTGATCCCGCTCGTCGTCTGCAACGTGTGTGGTCAGAAGCAGCAGCAAGGGGGTCCCCGGGAAGGTCTTTTGCAAGAACACGATCATGCGCTCGTACTCCCGGGCATAGTCCGTAGTGTCATCCAGATGCCAGCCGTGCAGACCGTTATTGAACAACACGACCGCTCTTTCGCCCTGCTGCTTGGCAAACAACTCAACCGAGGGCGCAAAGTACGGATTGTCCAGTGCCTTGGAGGTGCCAAATCCGTCAAAATACATGTTTTTGCCCGACATGGCGTTGGCAGAAATGCGTGCCGCACAGGAAATGGAGTCTCCTATGTACAACGCGCGCGGTACTCCCTGCTCGTCTGCATGCTCCCACCAAACGTTATCCCATTCATAGGTCTCCAGGCAATTGGCAGTGTTTTCGTATTCGTAAGTCATTCTGCTCATAGAAAACTCCTTTGCATATATCTGTCACCTCTCCATTATAGCACGCCCCCTGCCGTGCTGTCAACACTTTTGCCAAAAGCAAAAGCCCGAAGCTTTCGCTTTGGGCTTTACTTATCATACATTTATCTCGATCCCTTTTCATACGGCAGACCGACTGCCTTGGGAGCACGCGACTTTTTGGAGGTGAATGCCAGCACGACAAGCGAAATGACGTACGGCAGCATGTTATACACCACGCTGGGGATGTTCATTGCTGCTAAGAAATCAAATCCCGAGTATACGTTGCCAAGTGCTCGCAAAAATCCGAACAGCAACGCTGCCAACGCGATCTTGAGCGGATGCCATGCACCGAAGATCATAACCGCCATGGCAAGGAAGCCAAAGCCTGCAACGCCTACCTCGAATTTCCAGATGCTGACGCCTGCGGTGATATACACAATACCGCCAAGACCGCCCAGAAGACCCGAGATCAGCACGCCTGCATAACGCATTTTGAACACGTTAATACCCACCGAGGCGGAAGCCTGAGGATGCTCGCCACAGGAGCGCAGGCGCAGACCGAAGCGCGTTTTATACAGCACGAAATAGGAAATGATCAGGCAGACGAGCGCAATCAGCATAAACCAGTTGAACTCAAAGTTGCCCAGTCGCACCACAAACAAATGCTTGATGTGGGTATACGCAATGTCCGAGGACACGTCGTTACCGCCGGATGCTGCGGTGTTGATCGCCTTGACGATAACGGTTGCAGCCGCTACCGCGATCATGTTCATGGCAGTACCGATGATGGTTTGATCCGCTCTGAAGCTGATGGATGCTACCGCCAGCAAAAGCGAGAACAACAGTCCAAACAAGGCGCTGACAAGCACGGTCAGGCTGACCACGGCAAGCACGCCCGCCTCGGGCGACATGTACTTCATGACAAGTGCGCCACCAAGCGCGCCCATGACCATGATGCCCTCAAGACCAATGTTAATGACGCCGCTACGCTCCGAGAAGCAGCCTCCCAGTGCCACCAGCAGCAAAACAGATGCAAAAATTACGGTATATTGCAGAAGAAGAATCATGACTTGTCTCCTCCTTCCTGCGTTGAAGCCGCCTCTTTAGCGGCGATTTTTTCGTCTCTTTTACGAATGCGCGTTTGCATGACGTACTTGAAAAATCCTGCAAATGCACACAGATAGATGATCAAGCTGGAGATCAGGCTGGAGATCTGCGAGCTGTATACGTTGAGATCCACAAAGCCGCCGCCAAACGTGATATACTGAATAAAGAAGCCGGACAGGATAGCGCCTATTGGATTCAGACCGCCCAGGAACGCCACGGCAATGCCGCTAAATCCCATGGCGGGCACCGACGAAACGGTGGTTTCCCATTCCTCAATGCCGGTCAGGTAGAAAAGACCCGCACCAAGTCCTGCCAAAGCACCCGAGATCAACATGGCAATGACAATGTTCCAGTTCTCATGCATGCCCGCATAACGTGCCGCATGGTAATTGTGTCCCGTTGCCTTGAGCTCATAGCCTACCTTGGTCTTGCTCAGGATCACCCAGATCACAATAGCCAGCAAAATGGCAATCGGAATGGCGATCGAAACGCTCTTTTCGCCGTTGAACACCTTTTCCAGTCCAAGACTGGGAAGCAATGCGGAGGGGTTGTTGCCGCGCAGATTCAAGGTATATGGGCTATTGGGGCTCTTAACCTTGCCCAGTATAAAATTCGTCAGATACAGCGTGATCCAGTTGAGCATGATGCCCGAGATGACGATATTGACGTTGCACTTGGTTTTCAGCAAGGCGGAAATGACGCCAAGCAAGCCGCCTGCCAGCATACCGATCACCAGGCACAGATACCAAGGCAGATTCCACGCCAGCGCCGCATATAGGCTTGCACATGCACCTGCTACGTACTGCCCTGCTACGCCGATATTGAACATACCGACCTTATAAGCAAACAGCACCGACAAGGAGCACATGAGCAGCGGTACGGTACGCGACAGATTTTGCCCAAAATATTTGAGCATCAGCTTTCCCTTATAGTTGAAAAAGCTTTTCATAACAGCCAGGATCGCCTTGGAGGCGCCGCTGGGCTCAATCATCAAAAGTACAAGGTAGCCGACCAGCAAGCCACCCACAATACAGGCAAGAGACGATAGCAGTGCCTGAACGCCGTCATTACGCAGCAGAGATCTTCTTTGCTTTTTCACTGCACTTCCTCCCTCTTTGCGCCTGCCATATACAGACCTAATTCTTTGACCGTAGTGGTCTTGGGATCTAATTCTCCCACGATCTCACCCTCGTACATGACAAGGATGCGATCCGCCATGCTCATGACCTCGTCCAGCTCAAAGGAGACCAGAAGGATTGCCTTGCCCGCATCGCGTTCAATAACAAACTGCCTGTGCATGGTTTCAATCGCGCCTACGTCAACGCCGCGCGTAGGCTGCACGGCGACCAGAAGACGGGGATCACTGCTGATCTCACGTGCAAAGATCGCCTTTTGTTGGTTACCGCCCGACATAGCGCGCGCCATGGTTACAGAACCCTGACCGCTGCGCACGTCAAACTGTTCAATCAAACGATTCGCCTGAGCGCGAATGTTGTTACGACGTAAAAATCCGGCTTTATTGGTATATTCCGGTTCATAGTAACGCTGCAGGATCAGGTTATCCTCCAGCGAATAGTCCAGCACCAGTCCGTGCTTGTGTCTATCCTCGGGAATGTGGCTCATGCCCATTTTACTTCTCTTGCGGATGGCAGCATTGGTAATGTCGCGCCCTGCAAAGCTTACCGTGCCCGATTGCACGCTCTCAAGTCCTGTAATGCCGTAAATCAGCTCGCTCTGTCCGTTGCCGTCAATGCCCGCAATGCATACGATCTCGCCTGCGTGCACGTCAAAGCTAACCTTGTTGACCGAGTTGCGCTTGCTTCGCTTGGAAGCCAGGCACAGATCCTTGACCGACAGCACCACCTCACCGGGGGTTGCCGTCTGCTTTTGCACGGCAAATTCCACGTCTCTGCCTACCATCATGCGCGACAGCTCATCGCGCGTGGTATCCTTGACGTCTACCGTGCCGATATACTTGCCCTTACGCAGAATGGTGCAGCGGTCTGCCACAGCCATGATCTCGTTGAGCTTATGTGTGATGAACAGTACCGATTTGCCCTCTGCGGCTAAGTTACGCATGATCTGCAACAGCTCCTCGATCTCCTGTGGCGTCAGCACGGCGGTCGGCTCGTCAAAGATCAGGATCTCGTTATCACGGTACAGCATCTTCAAAATCTCGGTACGCTGCTGCATACCGACCGTAATATCCTCGACGATGGCGTCGGGATCTACGCTCAGTCCATAGCGCTTGGAGAGCGCCATGACCTTTTCCCTTGCCTTATCCCTGCGCAGCATACCAAACTTGGTATCCTCTACGCCCAGGATAATGTTATCCAGCACCGAGAAGCACTCCACCATCTTGAAATGCTGGTGCACCATGCCGATGCCAAGATCATTTGCATCGTTGGGGGAATTGATTTTCACAACCTCACCGTTTTTCTTGATCACGCCCTCTTCTGCCTGATACATACCAAACAGCACGCTCATCAAGGTAGATTTGCCCGCACCGTTTTCGCCCAGCAGCGCGTGGATCTCTCCCCGGCGCAGCTGCAGGCTGACGTTATCGTTGGCAACAATACCGGGAAAGCGCTTGGTAATATGAAGCATTTCAATGGCATACGTGGTATTGCTCAAATCAATTCCCCCCTTTTAGGTACTAACTAATCAAAAATTATCCGGGTAAAAAATTACTTGATGTTACCCAGCCACTCAACGGTTACGTTGGTGGTTGCAGGCTCTGCTGCAATGTCCGCGGAAACCTTGATGGTGCCTTCGTACATAGCCTTTACCATAGCTGCATAGTCAGCCTGGGTAAATGCATCGCAGAACTGGGTGGTTGCGGTGGGGATCTGAACGTAGTTCAGAGTAGCGTCGTCACCGGAAACAAGACCCAGAGTCTCGATCTTGCCCTTGTACTCATCCCACTTGTCGTTGATGATAATGTCGGTCAGTGCGTCAATGGTGGTGGGGTACAGACCCTTCATAGCGGAAGTGATGGTCATGCCCTCGCCGTACATACCGTCGATGATCGCCTTCTGGTCAACGTCAACGCCGATGACCTTACCGCCAACCTTCTTAGCAGCCTCTGCTGCAGAGGTGTAGATACCGCCGCCGCATGCGAATACGACCTCGGTGCCGCCTGCATACCAGGTGTCCATTACTGCGGTGATATCAGCATCGCCGAAGAACTGGTTACCGTAAGCGTACTTCATCTCAACCGTGATGCCCAGCTCCTTAGCTGCAGCGTCAACGCCCTGTACGTAGCCGTAACCGAAACGGATAACTGCGGGAACTGCCATACCGCCCAGGAAGCCGAGCTTGGTGTAGCCCATCTTAACTGCTGCATAACCAGCCATGTAGCCGGAGAGCTCTTCCTGGTAGATTGCGCAATATACGTTGTCCATATATACGTAGTCTTCCAGCTTCCAGTTGTCGGGGTTGTAGTCGTAGCTCTCGCCCTTGAGTGCAACGCCTGCCTCAAGAAGGTCGCCCTTTGCAACGTCCAGAGCAACGAACTTAACGTCGGGATACTGTGCAGAGATCTCTGCAATGGTGCCACCAAATGCATAACCGGGCATTACAATGACGTTAAAGCCATCTGCAATTGCCAGCTCAACCGATGCAACGCGTGCAGCGGTGTCGTTAGTGGTGGGCTTGTAGTACTTGGTCTCGATGTTGTTGTCCTGACCGAACTTTACAACAGCTTCCCAAGTGGTCTGGTTGAAGGACTGGTCGGTAATGTCGCCGTAGTCGGTGATCATTGCTACCTTGTACTCGGTACCGTCAGTCGCGGTATCGTTACAAGCAACCAGGGTGCCCAGCGACAGAACCATCAGCAGGGCCAAGAGCGCGGTAAAAAATCTTTTCATGATTTTTCCTCCCTTAAAAATAATTGTTGATGAGTGATTGTACACTATCGTATACATTATCGCATATTTTTCACATAAAATCAATATATTCGTCACGATAATTTGTTTTTTGTTCAAACCTCCGCTATTTCGCACTCGTATTTTGGTGCTTTTGCACATAAAAAATCCCCGTGGCGAACGCCACGGGGAGAAATGTTAATTTTGTGCCTGCTCGAGTGCGCGGAGCAGATAGGAATGCACGTTGTAGACGGTATCGTCATCCTCGGTAAAGGTAATGGTGCTGGTCACGATATGGTGCACCAGCTCATCGGCATACGCCTCGCCCTTTGCCTCTTCCAGCATGGAGAGCAGCTGGTAATCCTCAATACCCTCGCGCATGCAGATCAGACGCAGCGAAGGAATGGGATCAAGCTGACCGTATACCGCACCGGGATAGATCAGAATGCCATCGCCGGGACCTTCCTTGGGGAAGGGACAACGCATGGTGAAGGTGTTGCCGCCAACGCCCTCGTAGTTGGAAACGTGCCAGTAAAGGAAACCGGTCACATCCAGCTCAAAGCAGGTCCAGAACATGGTACGCCCCTGCGTACCGTCGCTGTACAGCAGAACATTCTGGTAGGGCGCGGTATATGCGGGCACGCAGGAAACGTATGCCCACAGCTCGGTTCCGTTGTTTTCCACGTATCCGTGCATGCGCTCTTCAAACTCACCAAAGCGCTTATCCTGCTTTTCGGTCTGCGTATAACGCGCACCGGGGGTTGCGGACAAGGCTCTGGGGGTAAAGCTGTAGAACTTGGGACACAGGATGCTGACGTACTTGGACATAAAGTCGATCTGGTCCTTGGCGCCGTACAGCGTGTACGCAATGTTCATCTCAAAGGGAGATACCATGCGGTAATCGGTCCAGCCCCAGTCGTTGAGCAGCATTTCTGCCTCTTCCTTGAGCTTGGTCACGCTGTTCTTGCCGGTCGAGTCGCCGATATTCGGACGAGAGGTGCCCGGCTCATCCTGTCCGTAGTAGAACATCTTGGGAGCCAGAATGGGGTCATCCTTAAGCGCCAGGTACTGCTCCTTGGTGGTCACGCGGATGGTGGTCACGCGGGGATTGGACAGCCATTCGGTGCCGTAATCAAAGGTTGCGTTGGTGGAGATACGGTACTTGAGCAAGAACTCGGAGGTTGCCTTGAGAATATCGTACTCGCTTGCCGCAAAGCCCTGATTTGCATACTGCTCAATAATGCTTGCGCCCCAGATCTGGAACGAGGTTGCCAGCGCAGTCTGCTCGGACAGCGTCACGTCGTACACGTAGGTGTACACGTTTGCCATCTTGATGCACTTGCCGGTATCGTAATCGCAAATTTCAATGGTTGCCACGTAAGCGCCGGGCTTGGAGTCGGGCGTGGTCACCGCCTGCACCACGAATGCGCGAGAGGTATCGCGATAGGGGTACTTTTCGGGCTCCCAGGGCTTATAGGAGTAAGGACCAACCGTAACCCAAGGACCTTCCTCGTAGTTACCGCCATCGGTCTTGGAAATGTAAGATGCGTAAGGAACCACTGCATCGGGATATACGGGATTGCCCGGGAACTTCATGTCCACGTAGCCGTCCTCCACGTAGTATTCCACGCCAAGCTCGGTAGCCAGCGTATCGCCGTTTGCATTGGTGAAATCCGAGATCTTGACCGTAATGCGCTTTTCCGCGGGCGAATGGATAAAGAACTGGCAGCCCTCCATCTCGTTTTTCGCCATCTGGATGACGTAGGTCGGGTCACCGTCACGTACGATGGTGTAGCGATCCACCTTTTCGGTGATGTGATCAAACCACAAAAGCACGGCGGGATCGTCATCGGGGGCTACGGGCAGGGTCTTGTCGGGAATGGGATCATACGCCGACATATCCATGCTCGAGCCATAGCCCAGCTGATACTGCGCCAAAGGATCGACCGGCTCAGGCTCGGTAGTTGCCTCTTCAGTAGAGGTTTCGGGCTCGGTGGTTTCGGGTGCAGTCGATTCGGGATCGGTGCTATCGGGTGCGGTCGTGTCGGGCTCGGTCGATTCGGGCTCGGTAGCTCCCTGCTCGGTTTCGGTTGCGGGCTCGGTCGTCTGTGCATCGGTCAGCTCGGTCTCGGGATACGTCTCGGTATCAAAAGAGCTCTCTCCGCCCGTGCAAGCCGACAGCAGCACGATCGCCGCCAAAGCAAGCAGCAAAATGCCGTTGAAACGTGTTTTCATGTCATGCTCCTTGCAAATAAATTATTTAGAAGCGTAAACCTCTTTGATGGTGTCGATAACAGCCTCCAGCTCCTCTGCCTTAACCATTTCGGGGAATTTGCCTGCCTTGACGCAGTCCGCAAAGTAGCGCAGCTCGTTGTAATAGCCGTCGGACTGAGGCACGTAGCAACCTTCTTCAATATTGCTTGCCGTGTTCATATCCTGCGTGGTCCAGTCTTCCTTGTAGATCTTCAGACCCGCGCCGTTGAACTCCAGCACAGCGTGCTCAAACTGCATACGGAAGGTTGCCGAGAACTGTACGGGTGCGTGGAACCAAGCCGCCTCGCACGCCACGCGTGCGTCACCGTACTTATAGATCGCGTGTACGTAATCCATACCGTGGAACACGTGCTCCACCTCGGGCTTGCCAAGTGTATAAACCAGGAAATCCAGATCGTGAATGTGCAGATCGAAGGGCACCATACCGCTGCGCTCGGGATCCTGCATCCAGTTATCCCAGCTTGCAATCGGAATTGCACCGATACGTGTCATGGTACCGCTGACCAGCTTGCCGTATCTGCCGGTGTCAATGCAGTCCTTGAGGTAGACGTACTCGGGCCACCAGCGCAGCACCTGCGCGATCATAAAGCACTTGCCGTTTGCCTTGGCGCAATCGTATGCGCGTGCCACGTCCTCGCGCTTGAGCGCGATGGGCTTTTCGGATACGACGTGAATGCCCTTTTCCATTGCTTTAATGGCAAAGTCCACGTGCAGGTAGGTGGGCAGCGTGATATCTAAGATATCGATCTGCTCATTTGCCAGCATCTCGTCAAAATCGGTGTACTTGCGCGCGGTGGTCTTGCTGTCATAGCGATCCATCATCTCGGGGCGAATGTCGCAAATAGCAACCAGCTCCACGTCCTCCATGCGGGTCCATGCGGGAACGTGCGCGCCGCTGATACCACCCATGCCAACTTCTGCTACTCTGAGTTTCATAGTTTTGTTTCCTTTCAGAAATACAAATTTTTACAGAATACAGTATAACACAAAATCCCCCTGTTGTCAATCAACAAGGGGAAATTTTGTATTTAATAGTCGGCTCCATCCTCGGGCATAACGGTTTTTCCATAGGGGCTGTAACACAGCTTATATCCGGAATAGGTTTCGGTTTGGAAAACCTCGCCGCCACTGTAGGAAATAACGGATAACACGTTACCGTGATCATCATACTCAAACTCATACGTGTGCGTATACTCGTTTTTACCGTTATCGTAATGATGTTCGATCACGTTGCCGTGAGAATCGTATTTGAAAGATTGCACGGTCTCCTGATCTAATTGCGAACGATGGATAACGTGATGGGTCACTCTTCCGTTCTCGTCATATTCAAACGTCTCGTAATACCCATCCGATTCTTTCTTGCGCATATTTCCCTTACCGTCATAATCATATTGCCACCGGTATGTTATCGAAGAGGTTTTATTGTTCACGTACTGCTCAATGGTTTCTTCAATGACATCGCCACGTCTGTTATACTGATAGATGTGTTTTTGAAAAACCTCACCCAACTCACGCTTCATAACCTCTGTGAGTACGTTTCCCTGCTTGTCATGCGTGTACTCATAAACCTGGCCATCGGGATGGATTATTTTAATCATGTTCCTATCCTGATCGTATTCATATCTTGTAGCGTAATCGTAGGTACTCCCTCGTTTATACTTGAACTCAACTACATTACCCTGATCATCATACGTATATGCTCTGACCACCTCAAATTGGTTACCGCTCGCGGTGTGTTGATCTTTGACGGATCTGATCAATCTGCCGTATGCATCGTATTCACAGTGCATGGTGTACGCAGCCCCACTGGTGTTTTGGCTCGTAGATGTTTCATAAACGTACGAAAAGCCCTCTAAATACTTAGGCACGTCGCGATAATCGTCAATAGTCAAAAAAAGATCATACGCCTCCTGCAATTTGCCTTCTTGCAGCAACTGCACCGCCTGATCATAGGTGCTTTGATTCCCGATCAGACCGCCGTTTGCGGAGCATCCTGTAAAAACGCTCAGACAAAGCAGCAAACAAAGCATGACAATCAAAATACGTTTCATATTGTTTCACCTTTCCTGTTAATCCTATTTTGGAGAATCCTTCTTTGAAAAGCATAACACAAAATCCCCCTGTTGTCAATCAACAAGGGGAATTTTTCTGCATTTCTGTATTTGTCTTATGCCCCGATCCCCATATACTCGTCGGGAATTTCGGGCTCACCGTAGGGGTTGTAGTAGATTGTAAAATCGAAATATTCGGTGGTAAGCTGCAAATAGCCGTCGTCGTAATACTTTTCCCACAGGATCACACCGAAATCATTGTAATCGCGCTCGTACGTATAAACGTTATTTATGATATACGAGGAGGATTGCGTCAGCGGCTTTTGGGTGGTGCGCTCGGCAACGTTGCCGTGCTCGTCATACTTGGTGGTTTGGATATAATAATAGCCGTACTGCTGTTGCCTTTCATAGCGGATCTCCCGCCCCTGCTCGTCGTATTCCCAGGTGTCCGTGACCTCTCCCGATTCTCTTTTGATCATGTTGCCATTCAGGTCGTATTCATACGCATACGTAAACGTCATAGTTCGTCCACCGTACACATCGTCCTTGTTGCTGACGACCACGTCACCGTATTCGTTATATTCATACTGATACGTCAGATACACACTTCCCTCGGAATTCATAAACGTTTCCAGAGTACAATGCCCCTGCTCGTCATACGCAAACTCTGCATACCTGCCGTTGGACCCGGTTGCCTTGATGATGTTGCCACGATCATCGTATTCATAGCACGTGTGATTATATCGGGTCACGCGGTTTTGCTCATCGTATTCGTACACGGTTACCTCGGTATAGGGATCCCAGATGCCGTTGTCAATGGTTTTTTCAATCTTGGTTATCCTTCCATACTGATCGTACTCAAACACGGATTCGGTGCTCTCGGAGTTATCCTCGGTGGTCATGCGTGCACAGCGGAACACAAAGTGCGAAAGATACTGTGCCGCCTCGGGTTCGTCTTTGATCGAAAGAAAAGCATCGTAAGCCTGTTGCGTTTTGCCGTCCTCCAAGAGCTGCACGGCTTGCTTGAGCGTTTTTTTGATCTCTCTTTGCTCCTTGGTTGCCGCGCACCCCGTAAAAGCGGTCGCGCACAGCAGCAAGCAAAGCGTCAAAGTCAAAAAAATTTTCATGTTTTTCTCCTTTCCGAGTGACTTTGCTCTATATAACAAATAATTCATACGAAAAGTTCGCTTTTTTGAAAAAAACTATATTTTTTCCATTTTTTTGATCCACTTGCCCGCAAAGGAAAACAACGCCTCGGACATAGGATCAAAATCCACCTCGCCGCCGCGTTTGAGATGCAGGAAGGTGCTGACGATCCCCCGCTCCTCGGGCTCGACCGCACAAAGCAGCTCGGTTTGCGAGCGCACGTAACGCCCCGTTTGCCGATAGGCGATTGCCTGTACGACAAAGGACGCGGATTTATAAAGTCCACACAGCGCGTCGGCATCACGCGCATGCAGCATATTGTGCGCGCAGCCGTGATAGATATTGCACACGCCGATCCTGATCGCGCGGTCGATTGCCGCATTGTCTATCAGCGCAAGCAGAGCGTCAAGGCTGCCCAAAATCGGTGTCGTATCATAATAAAACTGGAACAGATCGGACGGCTCCCAGCTAAGAAGCTCTTCCTTGCCCGAAACAAAGCCGCAGATCAGCTCTCTGTGCGGCAGCGTGTTCAGCATTTGGCGATAAGCTGCAAGGTCAGCAGCGGTCAGCTCGTCCAAGATCACAACCACGTCAATATCGCTGCTCTCGGTCGCCTCACCGCGCGCATAGCTGCCCTGCAAGCCCACAAACCACACGCGACGCGCAAAGGTCTGCTCCAAAGCCGCACAAAAAAGACGCATATAAGATTGTATTTCGATCATACTGTCACCACCTTTCATGGATCAATTATAGCATATAGGGCAAGATGTGTCAAGGAGAGTGAAGGTTGAAATTAGTTTGAGCACACATAGGTCGTCGAGGGCGCCGACCACTACCGGTTGTAGGTTTGGTATTGATAAATTAAAGCAAAAAGCGAAAAAGCTGATGCGCAACACATCCATCTGTGCCCTCGACGATCCCGGCCTGCACGAACAAACTATTTTACACCGAGCAAAGAGGGCTGCCGCAGCAGCCCTTTTGCTTTTATCAAATTTTTACAGTTGCCGTGCCATCTTCACCGTAGGTGATGCGATCTCCCTTGGCGTTCAGCGCATCCACGTAGGCAAGGTACGCTTCTTTAGAGTCAAAGAGCGGCTTGTAGTCTGCCACGATCTGACGGGCGCGGCTTGCGCCGTCACCCAAAAGCAGATGGATCATGGCAAGCTGCCACTTGGCGTTGGTCACGCAAGCGCGCTCGGCATCCGCGATTTGGTAGTCGTTGCCGTGGCTCTTGCCCATAGCACCGCCTGCATAGGGGTGCACGACCGGCATAATGCAGGAAAGATCGCCCATATCCGTGCTGCCCGTGCCCATGCGGGGCACTTCATAGAACTGCTCACCCGGGCAAACCAGCGCAAAAGCATCCTTTGCCACCTGCACCATGCCTGCATCGTTGTGCAGCGGCGCATAGCCGGGAATATCAATAATCTCCACGTTCGCGCCCAGCGAGAGTGCCGCGCCGGTCAACGCACGGTTGACCTTGCGGTTATTGCTCACAATGGCATCAAACGAGCCGCCGCGCACGTAGCTTTCCATGCGCACCGTCTCGGGAATGGCATTGACCATATCGCCGCCGTGCGTGATAATGGGATGCACACGGATCAGCTCAGACTCACGGAAGGTCTCGCGAATGGCGTTGACGGCATTGATGCCGCAATTTGCCGCGTAAAGTGCGTTGCAGCCCTCCCAAGGCGCACCGCCTGCGTGTGCAGCGCGACCTTTATATATGATATTCTTGGCAATGCAGCCCACCGAGCCGCCGTCCACGGCATATGCGCCCGAGGTGTGCACCATGAACGCCAGATCCACGCCGTCAAACAGTCCGCGCGACAAAAATTCGCTCTTGCCGCCAAAATATCGGATCTTACCCTGCTCTTTGAGCAACGAGCGGTATTCGATCTCCAAAAGCTCCTCTGCAGGCACAGCGCAAAGGCGTATCTTGCCGCAAAGCCCCTCCAAAACCGCAGGCTCGGTCAGCGCAGAGGCAATACCCAGCAGCGTTGCACTTTGCGCATTGTGACCGCAGGAGTGCACCGCGCCCGTCTCGGGATCGGCATCCGGATGCGCGGGGCAAATGATGGAATCCAGCTCGCCCAGCACCAAAAGCGTGGGGCCTTCCCTGCCCGTATCCAGCTGCGCGGTAAAGCCGGTAATCCCCTCCGCCCTGGTGAGCTCATACCCCAGCTCGGTAAATTTCTCTTCCATATACGCCGAGGTCTTGTATTCCTTGTAGCCCGTTTCGGGATTCTGCCAGATATACCGCTCGGCATCCAAGATCAGCGTTCTGTATTTTTCAACTGCTTGCAGCATCTTTTCCATATCGTATCCACCTTTTTTGCTATAGTATCAGTCAAATTCGTGCCTGTGATCCATAAAAAAATCAAAATAGCGGCGCACGTTGGGCAGCTCTGTCCACTTGCAGACCGATGCGGGATAGTCGTCCAGATTATAGATCTTTGCCCCCTGCATGGCAAGGAACACGGGCGAGTGCGTGGCGATGATAAACTGACTGCGCGTGGCGCGCGCGGTTGCCTGCACGTACTCGGCAAGCTCGATCTGCCGCTCGATCGAAAGGCTGTTTTCGGGCTCATCGAGAAAATACACCGCGTCCTCGTCAATGCGGTCAAGAAAATACCGCATGGCGGTCTCACCGTTGGAGCATAGATCAATGTCGTTGGCAACGCGCTTTTTGATATACTGCGATTGCGTTTTGCGCGGCGAGAGGATCTCACGCACCTCGCGCCAGCGCTCGTAATCATCAAGCCCACCCAGCCGCCCGATCTCGGGATTGCGTACCATCTCAGCATGGATGGACACGTACTTATCAAACAGCTCGTTGCGCCGGTCGTCAATGCCCTCGTTGATGGAGCGCGCCTTGAGCGCGTAATCAAACACGTCGTCGCTGGTCAGCACGTAAGCTGCGCGCGGTATTTTGGCATAGTCCACCTCGCACATGCCCACAAAGGTTTCAAAAAAGGGCGCATCGTTGAACTCGGAATAGCGCACCGCACGCATTTTGCGTGCCAATACGTTGAGCAGCGTGCTCTTTCCCGAGCCGTTACCGCCGTAAAACATGGTCACAGGCTCAAAATCTACGCGACGCAGCCCCTTGTCGGGGAATATTTTGAACGGATAAAAGGTGTTAAAGCAGGTGCGCTGCTCATGCTTAACAAACTCAATCTCCGTAACCTCACTCGGCAGCGTCAGCCGTTTGACGTAGATCATAGTATCTCCTCTTTCTTGTCTCTCAATACTGCAACGACTTGGGCGTGACGCGGATGTACCCCGGAATCGCGACAAAGTCACCGTACGGATCAATTACCACACCCCAATGATGTGTAAAGGGGTTGGAATCTATGGATTTCATCATTTTTTGCAGAGTCCCTTTGATGATGTCGTGCTGCATGCCTTTTTGCTCCAGATAGCTTTGGCACGCTTCCAGCGTAGTAAATGCCGGCTGAAAATCGCCCGGGATCTGATCGTTTTTCATAGCATTGCTGCTCCATTTTCCGTTTTCCTTTTGCGTGAACGGCACAAAATAATACAGCGTCTTCTTTCTGTTGAGATCTACAAATTCCTGACTTCCGATCTGATCTGAAATAGCAAGATCCAGTGTCTCTGCCCAGATCTGATCGGGCGACTTGAATCGGTCTCGCCAACCACCGCGCTGCCGCAGGCGCAGATCTCCCCCCTCCGCTAATGGCTTCCACTTGCGCCATTGCAGCGTTCCCGGGTCGATCAAGGTATTTTTGATGTACTTGATACGGCGGTCATCCTTGTTTCGTTCTGTGTCTAAGGTGATTTGGAACAAACCGCTCTCAGTCTCAACCAGCTCATACCACACTGGCGCGCAGAAATGCACGATTGCATACTTTTGGGCACGCAGATCCAAAACCAAAATAAACCGCTTGCCGTATCGGTATGAGGCCCTGAGAAACAGCAGATTTCCATCCTTGCTGAACTTGGCGTGCGGCGTAAAATTGACGTACGGAATATGCAACAGCAGCTCAGGCGCAGCTTTGTTTTGCAAAATCGCGCAAAAACCAATATAGTTCATCATGCCAACCTCGGAGACTGAATAAATCAGGCATGCGCGCGATGCATCGGGCGACTCAAACAGATAGTCTTGGCAATCAAGCATCACCGTACGATTCTCCCAGCGAGGCAAACTCTCAAAGTCATATTCCCAACCCGAAATGTTCATATAAACCTACCTTAAATCTAAATAAAAATCTCGTACGTTGCGGAATTGAACCAAAATCTCCACGCCTCACCGCGCACGGCAATATAGTGCCCCGCGTACTCGCAAGAGCCGATCAATCCGTCATCGGTTACCGACTGTGCCTCGCTCAGCGCATCCGCAATGCAATCATAGAAATCCGCGCCGTCCGCCATCCCCAGCTTTTTGCGCAGCTTGCGTTGCGTTCTCTTGCCTGCGTGCCAGGAAGCGCGGTTTTGCACCAAATTATTGCGAACGTCCTCTTGCTGATCACGCTCAAACATCTCCACGATCTCGCAAGCCGCAGCGTATTGCGGGTACGGCACGCAAATAATGAAGTTGCCAAGCGAAAGCCCCAGCGCGCTGCGGCTACCGTTGCCGGACGGAATCAGCACGCATTCAATCCCGTTGCTGTCGCAATATCCCTCCAGCATTTGCGCAAACGACTCGTTTGCCTCCAGCAAAAAGCAATAATCCTGCTCGGTTGCCTCGCGCAAAAAGCTACTACCGCAAATGCAGTCACTCTCATCCACGCATACGCGCTTGCATTCTTCACAATACAGCATAAAAGACCTCCGTGATACGTTTTTCTGATTTGATTATAGCATATCAGCCGTCCGGTGTCAAGTTTTCGCACTGCACAAAAATAAAGCACCTCTTTTGGAGGTGCTTTATTTCCATCAACCGAGTCTGACCCCGGTGTCCTTATAAACTTCTTCCAAGAACAGATCCTGCAGCTTGGTTGCAAATGCTCTGTCCTTGCCACCGACCGGCTTGCCGTCGATCTCAAAGACGTACAAGATATTCTGTGTCGTACTGCACAGAATGATCTCGTCCGCGTTCATGATCTCGTCCATGGTGAAAACGCGCAGCGACACGGGAATGCCGTTTTGGTCGCACACGTCGTGCAGTACACGTCTGGTAATGCCGGGCAGCACCAGCTCATCAAGAGGAGGCATGATGACCACGCCGTCCTTGATCATGAGTATCGAGCTGTGCGAAGCCTCGGTCACGCGCTCGCCGCGATGCAAAAGTGCCTCGGTTGCGCCCGCGCGGGTCGCCTTTTCGGAGGCAAATACGTTGGGCAGCAGGTTGACCGTCTTGATGTTGCAGTATTGGAAACGCAGATCCTCCACGCTGTGCAAAGACGTGCGCTTATCCTTAGGAGAGACGCTGACAGGCTTTGCAAACATCAAGAGATTGGGCGTCACGCCGGCGGGATATTCGTGCTTGCGAGGTGCAGCACCACGGGACACCTGCAGATAAAGCAGCAGTTGATCGCCCTCGGATACCTCCAACAAACGGTCGATCTCAGCAAGCAACTGCTCGCGGGGCATTTCAAACGCAATATCCGCCAATCTGCAGCTGTTGTACAGACGATCGATATGCAGCCCCATTGCAAAAGGCTTTTTATTCAGCACCAGCACCGCGTCATACACCGCGTCACCGTAAAACACCGAGCGATCCCCCAACGGGATGGTCATCTCATCGTAATTTCCAATTTGTCCGTTAAAATATGCCTTTGTCGCCATAAATACCTCCTGCTGTTCGGACTACTACTATAGTATTGTATCACGGAGTGATTGGTGTGTCAAGACCAAGCGGAATATTTGAAATAAAAAGAGGTGAGGTAGGATCGTTCTCTCACCTCAGGGGACGGCGGTGTGTAAAACAAAAAAGCAGAAGTCTGATACGGTTATTCAGGCTTCTGCTTTTTTGTAGTACGTGATCGAGCGTCCATGCGGTGAATCTCACCCACCCATACTTGATTTGACGAAATAAGCATCAATCGCAATATCCTCGTCATCAAATACTACAAAATAAGTATCGTGTATATAACTGGGATCAAAACCGCTATTTTCATAATTTACATAATACGCACCAACGTCTTCACCGGAATCCAATGTGTATTCTCGTCTAAATTCACCATATTTGCGCTCAATTTGTTCACGTGACTTTCCAATAATCCATTCCCTGTCATATTTTTCATGGATATTCGTCGCATCATAGTGTTTCCGAGCACAGGCGCTCAATACCCCAAGCATTACCACAACCATTAATATAACAGCCCATCTTTTCATAAAACTATCCCTCTCACCGCGATATTTTGTTTTAGAAGATTCAACCCTCTAATCCATTATATCACTGCGAAAATTTACTGTCAATAACGTGGGGAAAAGATTATTTTTTACCTATATTATTTATGTCACGGTGGGGGGGTAGAACACCGGAAGAGCAGGCAACCGCACTTGTGAAAGCTTGTATTTTCCGTTGCGTAGGCAGAATGTGACGGTCATCGCTCATTCTGTAGTCATGTCAATGCGTTATCGAGTTATTCAGTTTTGTCGTTTATTCCCTCCCCCTCGGGGGACGGCGAGGGGGGGGCACGATAGTGCCGGGGTGTGGGCGGAGGGCGGGGATGGAGCAGAAAGGTCGCAAAAACCGTTTCCCTTGCACCATGTGACAATATTTTGGAGCTTTGCTCCAAAAATCAAAACTCGCCTTACGGCGAGCTTGCCCTGAGCCTCGGTCTTACGTCCTCGGCGCATGGTATCGCTACGCCTCAGGTCCGGTAGGGGGAGCCAAAAGAAAAATCCGAGGCGATTGCCTCGGGTCTTTCTTTTGGCTCATAGAACGATTTGGCAGCTTTATGGATATGCCGAAGCCTCTCCCTTGAACCATGTGACAATATTTTGGAGC
>JAZRQR010000132.1:0-3225 GCA_045650025.1 Eubacteriales bacterium | reverse complement strand
CGCCAGCGATCGGGGGCAGCCCGACAGCGCTGCGCGCTTCGTTGATCGTGACGCCTCCCACAGGCACAACGATCTGCAAATATTTGCAGATTCCGTCAATGCTCATAAATTGCAGGCGGTTCGTGTATAGCAGGATTTGTTCCCCTGCCTCCAGCTGCTCGTCGTTGAGCAGCACGTCGTCAAGCGCCTGCCCGAGAGTTATCACTCCAGATTTGAGCGCTGTCTCGTAAAATGCCTCTTTTTGCGCTGGTGTATAATCGCCTTTTATGATAGGCAGCGAAACGCCTGTATTAAAGAGAATGACCTCAAACAAAAATTGCATTGTTTCCTTGTCGATCATTTTCACGGCGTCGCGGTTTATCGGCGTAAAGGTTGCCTTGCTATCCATAAACAGCACAGAGCTGTTACCCTCGCGCAGATCGTTCTCGAATTTGTCGCGCTCTTTTTTCAGGTTTTCGCGCTCGGTCGGTATTCCGTACTGCATAACGCCTGAAATATTGAGCTGGCACTTTGCTGTCTTTGCGATACTGTCCATAACTTCGTTATATGTATCAATCCAGCCCATGAGCTCGGCGTCGTTGTTTTCCTGCCCTCCCATGAAGTCGTCGAGGTGGTAGTCCTTGCGCCAGTGAATAATCTCAGAATAAGGGCAGCACAGCTCCGTGCCGTTTGAAAAGGTCAGCCTGATATATCCGTCTATGTAAAATTCGACTGTTTGCGGGCGCAACGGGTACAGCCCGCAGAGGTTGCTCTCCCTGTCGTACATAGGATATATAAAGCAGTTTTTTGTGATCTCGCGCAGCGCCCAGCATTTGCTCAGGAAGTCCCCGCACGACATAAATTTGTTAGGCTTTCGCAGCACACGCGCGATCTCGCTGCCCGCCACTATTTCCTGCTGCCCGTCTTTATTCAGCCGCACATGTCGAGGCTGCAATTTCGTCGCCTCGTCACACACTCGGCTCAGTGCTATGCGTATAATGTCGCTCGCATACTCCCGCGCGCTCGGTGTCCCGTAGTACGGCGTGGTGCCGTCCATAGTGGGCGCGAGCCGCTTGTTTGTTGCTCTCGGGCGCTCCTCTATCCAGTTAAAAAGATTCATATTGTTTTACCTCGCGTTCACGTATTCCATAAACTCGGCTTTATAGTCTTGAAAGATTTTGTAGCAGATGATAATAGCGACAGCGCCGTCGATCTTGTGGCTGCGTTGGTTGCCGATCTTCACGACCTGCACGTCGCCGAATTTGTCGGGCGCAGTCATTGAACAGTTTCCAAAGCACCAGCGATCAACGTCGTTCAAGCCCTGTATTTGTCTATGTTTCAGCAGTTCCTCGACAGCGTTCGTCGGCTTGGATAATATATATTTATTTTGTCGCACGATCTCCGTCTCGTAGCCGTAGTCCTTTAGCGTGTTTATACACGTTTTTGAGCTGCGCGGGTCGTACCCTATGCGCAGCGCCCAGATTCCGTACTGCTCCCACAAGCTGATAATAAATTGAGCCGCCTCGCTGCCGTCGAGCTCGGTGCAGTCACATATTTGCACGTGCTCAGCTTTCGCCCATTCAAAATATTGAGCGCCCGCTTGCTTGTCGTCGCTGTTGCTGTCGCCCTCCAGCTTTGCAGAGGGTAAAAAGTAGCGCGTAAATATATAGCGCTTGTCTGGCTCCTCTGGCTTTACAAACAGACAGCTGACAGCAGTCAGGTCTGTAGTTTCCGAGAGGTCAATGCCGATCAGACAATGAGCCCCGCGCCATTCTTCGAGGTTTACGAGCTCTGTCTCGTAGTTGTAGTCGTCAGGGCGCAGCCATGCGCTCGCGCTGTTTTGCTTTATGTTGAAGTCTTTGCACATTGTCATAATGCGCGCCGACGTCTTGCTGCGAGCCTCGTCGAGCTGCTCCTCTATGTAGTCCGTGCTCTTGACGTAGTACAAGGACGGGTTGCTCTTTTGCCAGTCGCTGGGGTGCTCTAAGTCGCCCGCAGTAGCCTGCCACACTTCGTTCTCGCTGTCCTGAGTGTAAAGCCACGGGAGCAGACGCTCGGAGGCTCTGTCGCGTTTCTCGCCGCGTATAACCTGCCGCGCGAATTCCAGCTCCTCGTCGAGGTACCCGCCGTTGACAGTTCCCTCTGTCGTGATGTTGATAAATTTCGGGTTGATCTTTATACTTTGCGACTTTTCGATCGCGCTCGGGATTTCGTTAGTTTCGAGCCCCCAGCTCTCGTCAAGTATTGCGAAGTTAATGTTTCGCCCGTCTTTGTTTCTGGTGCGCTCGCTGATTTTTTTAATCCACGAGCCGTTTTTCTTGTTCCGCAGCCCCTTCTGATTTCGCCACGTTCTGTAGCTCTTAGGGTCGAACATTTTGCGCATTGCGTCGATCTCGTCAAATATGATACTCGCCTGAGCGTCGTCGTTGCTGCTGCAATAGATGTCACGCCCGCCGCCGCCGATAATGAAGTCTGCAAAAGCCAGCGCTGCGCACAGTGTGCTCTTGCCGTTTTTTCTGGCGATCAGTAGAATAATTTTTTTGAATCGGTCGAGCCCCGTCGCTGCGTGCTTGAATGAATAAACAACCTCTATAAATGCCTTTTGCCACAGCAGCAGCTTGAAGGGCTGCCCACAAAACGGGTCTTTGCTGTGTTTGCAAAATGTTTCTATAAATTCGATTCGCAGCTCTGCCTCGCTGGTGTCGTAAAGGTAGCGAGGATCCTCTCGCTCGTCCTCCAATCTTTCCAGCAGCTCCATGAGCTCAAGCCCGACCTTTATGCGCCCTGCCCTGATCTCTCGCAGGTATTCGCCGAGGTAGTCGCTCATGCTTCGCTTTTTCCTTTCGACGCGAGCCACTTGTCGAGCTCGTCCTCCTCCTCTACGGGGCACGAGCGCAGCGCCGCCAGAATGACCTTGACAGCGTTCAGCCGCGACTGTTGCAGCTCTTTGTATAACTTGCTGGCTGGCGTCCTCTCCTGCTGCGTCGGGTCTTTCTTTGAATATCTGATAAACGGCAGCTTTCCGATCTCGTCGAGCTTGTTCTCGATCTCCGCAAGGTCGTCGGCTACAGGTTGCAGCAGCTCGCGCTCTCGGTCGTTCAGGCTGTCAATAATTTTTTGCAGCTGCTCGTGCCGTGGTGTCGTCATTTTCTGCCGCCTCCTTTTCTCGGATTTTCCCCCGTTTTCGGTTTTCTTTTTTTGTTGGTTTTTGAAAATCTCATTTTTCGGCGCGCAGTGAGAAAACAG
>JAZRQR010000131.1:0-6772 GCA_045650025.1 Eubacteriales bacterium | reverse complement strand
CGCACCCGAGAGCGAATGCATTTTTGATGGATTTTGGTGAGATTTTGCGAAGCAAGATACCAATCTTGCGAGTAAAAGCACGCCGAAAGACGCATAAATGCATCGCCCTCGGGCAATTCGGTTCGATTCCCGTACGGCTACGCCTTTTGCTTCAGGCAGAGGATCTCCATGCATGCAAGCACCAGCGTGATGACGGCGCCAAGACCAAAGCTGATCAGCCCCGCCTCAATGCTGCCGACGATGCCGAAGAAAGCGAAAATGCAACCGGTCAGGGAAACGCCCTTGACCAGCTTACCAAGACCCAGCGCGCAGATAAACTGCCAGAGCGCTGCGGGGATGGAGAGCAGAACCGAGATAAGAGATTCTTCGTTTGCTGCGCGGCTGCCTACGTTTGCGTTGCTTACCTGAGTGTTATGATAATATGTCATGATCATTCTCCTTTTTACTTGGCTGCCGAATTTTCCTCTTATGGAAACGCGGCTGCGAAATGTGGGACGGTATGTACGTGAAATACTGAAATAATTCCGAAATTGGAACATCGTGCCTTGATTATACCACCCGAAAACGGATTTGTCAACCCCTATTTTTCAAAAATCGGAAAAATTTTTCAAAAACCTCTTTACAAAACGGAAAAACCGTGCTATAATAAAGCCACAAGAGAAAAAGCACGTGATTTTACCGAAAAAGGGAGGGTATTATGACCGAGCTTACCTATATTGACAGAATCAAGAAGATCAAAAGCGAGCGCCGCATCACCAACGACAAGCTTTCCGAGATGACCGGCATTCCGCTTGGCACGCTTTCCAAGATCCTGGCGGGCATCAGCGATTCGCCCAAGCTTTCCAACATGCTGGCGATCTGCCGCGCTCTGGATTGCTCCTTGGATTATATTGTAAGCGGCACGCCCGAGAATCATCATAACTATACGCTCAGCGAGGGCGAGATCGCCCTGGTAGAGCATTACCGTCGCTTGGACCGCCACGGCAGCGAGCTGGTGGCGCTGGTATTGGATAAGGAATACGAGCGCGTGACCGCGCAGACCTACGCGCCTGCAACGTCCGTAGGGGCGAGTATTTCGGCACAGCCGAAATTTGAATCGACCGCGACTCGCAAAGCCTCCGAAATCAAGCCCTCCAAGGCGAGCTTTGCACGCGTGGCAGGCGGACTTGGCAAGCGCACCATCAGCCTGTACGACCTGCCGGTTTCCGCAGGAACGGGCGAGTATCTGTTTGACAGCGTTGCGACGGATATTGCTATCCCTGACAACGCCAAAACGGCTGACGCCGACTACGCGCTGCGCATTTCGGGCGACAGTATGGAGCCCAAATACCACGACCGTGACGTACTGCTCATTCAGGAATGCGACCAGATCGAGCCCGGCGAGCTTGGCATTTTCGTGCTGGACGGCGAGGGCTATTTCAAGAAGTACGGCGGCGATTGTCTGATCTCGCTCAACCCCTTCTACGCGCCCATCATGCTGCGTGACTTCAACGACATCCGCTGCTGCGGCAGAGTGATTGGCAAGCTGCATAAGAAGTAAACCAAACAAAAAATCAAGGGTCTGCCCGTGGGCAGACCCTTTTTGTGTTTGCGTTATTTTCCGTCTTTGGGATTTCGGTCATTCATAAAGTCCAGCAAGCCTCTGTGATAAACGCTCTCGCTTTGCGTGTCCCTGTCATACACGATCACCTCGCCGACTCTCGTGACGTCATCGGTACGGATGTCCGAGCGTCGCACCTCGGCGACGACGTAGGTGTAGCGAACGTCATTCTCGTTGCCGGTGGGAGAGTCTACGTCGGTGGCAGTGTATTCCATGGTGACAACGGGATTGAGGGAAAGATAATAAATGCCGCCCGTGGTGTAAAGCTGTCCGCCGATGCCTGCAAGTCCGGTCACTTGCTCGTAGGAGGTGTGCTTGACCTTGATCAGCACAATGGCATACTCCTGGAAATACTCGCGGCTATAATGTGTTCCGGGTAACACGTCGGCATACGCTTGGTATCTGTTGTACGAATCCAGAACCGTTACGGCTTGGCTTGCAGGCTGTGTCACGTCCGGGATGATTTCCTGTCGCAGCCAGGGAACGAGGCTGTAACGACGCTGCATGGTCGTTTTTACATAAGAATCGGTTTGATATTCGAGCAGCTTGCAAGCATATCCGTTCCATTCGGGCTCAGCAAAGCCTTGTGCGCCAATCATATAATACACGGTGTAGTCGGGGGCGTTTTTGTTGTCGGGCGCACTCTTATCATCGCTTGGCACGTGGTGCACGTAGGGGGCATTGCCCACAAAGATTACGCTTTCCAGATTCATGCATTCCTTGAAATCAATGTCGTAGATGTCGGTCAGCGTAGCAGGGAAGGTGATCGAGGAGATCGCCGTGCCCTCAAAAGCACCTGCACCAATGTATTCAACGCCGAATATATAGGAAATCGCAACTGCCGATCCAAACGTCACCGTACTAAGCTCCGAGCAATTTGCAAATGCATAATAGCCTATCTCTAGGACTGAGGAGGGAATGGTGACCTCGGTAATGGCGGTACCGTAAAACGCATAGTCCGGAATGCGGGTGATGCCATCCGGGATGCTGATCCCGGTCAGATTTTTGCAGTTTGCAAAGGCGTTATCGCCAATGTACTGCAGGGTGCTCGGCAGATCAATGGCGGTCAGCGACGTGCAGCCTTCAAAAGCACCTATACCGATCCCGTTTACGTAGTCACTCATATCCACGGTCAGAAGGTTGGCGCAATTGGTAAACGCATTGTTTTCGATCAGCGTGACGGTGTCGGGAATGCTGACGTGCGTGATGCGATTGTTATCGCAAAAAGCACCCGCGCCAATTGCCGTGACCTTGATGCCGGAAATGTTTTCGGGGATCTCGATCACGGTTTCGTTGTTCGGTGCGGTAAAATGCACGATCTTCATGCTGCCGTCATCCATCTTGACCGCCTCGTAGCCGACTATTCCGATGGTTTCGGAGGACGTGGGATCCTTGCCCTGCAGCGCGTCAAAGACCGCGCCCCAGTCCACGTTGCCGTCCTTGCCGATCGCGTCGCCAAGGGCACCCCAGTTCACGCCGCCCACCAGCTCGCCCACAAGTCCGCCCGAGAAAATGCCGGTTTTGTCATTCTCGGTCGTGCCTTGGTTGTCGCCGCCGGGTGTCGTGCTGCTGCCCACGTAAATGGCAGCCAGCGCAAACGCGCCTGCTACGGGCGTCAGCAGCATGCAAAACGCCAGCACCGCTGCGATCACCGCGAGCTTGAATCCGCGCTTTTGCCGAAGCGGAACGGGCTTTGCCGCATCCGCAATGATGTCGGGATCAATGTCGCCTATCAGCTCGTATAATGCTTCTTCATTGATGCGTGTGTCTTTTCTCATACGTTGTTCCACTCCTTATCCAAGTATTCTTTGAGCCGCATTCTGGCTCTGGAAAGGATTTTGAGCACGTTTGCCTGCGAGATGCCAAAGCGCTTTGCAATATCCGGCACGCTGTCGGTAAAAAAATAGCGGCGCACGAAGATACGGCGGTCGCGATCGGGCAGGGAACGCAAGAAGGCGTTGATCAGATCCACAAATTCCTGCTCGCGCCAAGCGTCCTGCACGTCATAGTCCGAGGTGGTGATCTCGCCAAGCTCCTCTAAAGCCAAGGGGAGCTGCCCGCCGCCGCGCTTGTCGCGGTGGGTGGTCTTGTAGCGGTCGAATGCCAGATTACGCGTGATCCTGCCTACGTAGCTGCCAAGCACGGTCGGTGCGGCAGGGGGAATGGAATTCCAGGTGCGCAGCCAGGTGTCGTTGACGCATTCCTCGGCGTCCTGCATGTTTTGCAATATGCCCAGCGCAATATTGGTACAATGCGCGCCGTATTTTTGCGCGGTCTCGGTGATCGCGCGCTCGTCACGCGCCCGATACAGCGCCACGATTTGACTGTCTTGCATCAGGGGCAGCCTCCTTTCCGTTTTGTCCTTCACCTATAAACACGACATCCGCCGCCGTTTCTGACATCATTTTAGCATATTTTTTGAAAAAATTCAATACTTGACATTTCGGTGTGTTTGGGTTATACTGAAATTGATCTTAATATAGAAAGGAAATCTGCTATGAAACTTCAACGGTTCCTATCTGTCCTTTTATGCTCTGTCGTGCTGATCAGCGTTGCCATGACGGGCACTTTTTCCTCGTTTGCCGAGGAATCCGAGCTAAGCTACGTGACCGAGGGCTTGGTCTCCCATTACAAAGGGGAGGGGAATGCCTCCGATGCCACGGTCTGGAAGGATTCGGTAGGTGCAAACGACCTGCCCATCAACGTCAACGCCACCAACTATTTCACCGAGTACGGTCTTGCCGCACAAGGCACACAGCATTATTTCCCGCAAGCCATTGTGGATCTGGTCAACGGCGAGGCGTTTACTGTTGAGATCGCGTTTGGCGATTTCTTGTCGCTTGGCGACAGCTTCAATACGTTTATGAACTCCGCGAACGATAATTTTGCGCTGTTCCGCCGCAACAGCAACGACAATCTGGAGTTCAAGTGGGCGGGCAAGCCGGGTGACGTGCGCCCCAAGGCTGCGAACGGTCTTGACCTGATCGACAACGGCACGGTTGCCATAACCTTTGAGGTGGGCGGCTCTTGCTGCATGTACGTGGACGGTGCTTTGGTCGCTAAGGTATCTGCAACGACCTCCATGGGGGCAAACAACCTCTTTATCGGGCATGCCGAGGGCTCCAAGCAGTTCTCCACCATTTACCGTTCCATTCGCTTTTACGACCGCGCACTGACTGCCGAGGAGATCAAAAACAACGCCTTGGTGGATGGTGCGATGGCACCCATTGAGCCAACCGAAAAGCCGGTTGTCAACGTGACCGTGGCACAGCCAGCTACCAATATCGTGGGGGATATTTCCATGATCCGTCAGGTAGGCTCCAAGGTGGAGATGGATGCGATGCTGGGCGGCGAGAAGTTACCCGCGCTTGCAATCTACTCCGTCAACCAAAAGCTGGAGGCGCTGGACGAATCGGGCGCTGCCTTTACCACAGTAGAGGGCATTTTTGAAGAGCACCAGTACCGCGTGATCGCCGCGTTCCGTGTGGAGGATAAGGCAGCTGCGAACGCACTTGCGACATATCTGAATGAAATCCGCTTTTACGATTGCATGGTGGTCTCGTCCGACCCCGCGCTGATCAAGGAGCTGCGTACCAAGCTGCCCGCGGTGACCGGCGCGATCGACTATACCGCCACCTACCGTGATGCGACTGCGTTGACACAGGAGCAATGCCTGGACGTCCGCCGCTCGCTCAAGATCCATAACGGCACGGTTGCCATTCTTCCGCTTGCCGTGTGCAGCAACGATACCGTGCAGTATCTGTATAACCGTCAGGTCAACGTGTGGGCAATGACGCCTGATCAGCCCTCGGCACGCGAGCAATACAGCGCGCTGCTTTCGGGTGCGATCGGCGTGATTTCGGATGCAACCGATGCGCTTTTGGAGATTGCCTGCAATCAGCTGCCCGCAAACACCATGACGCGCGTGCCCTTGAACATTGGTCACCGCGGCTTGCCCTCCAAGGCGCCCGAGAACACCATTGAGGGTGCGCTGGAGGCTTACGAGCAGGGCGCGAGCGTGATCGAGCTGGACGTGTATCTGACCAAGGATAATCAGCTGGTCATCATGCACGACGGCACCACGGGACGCACCTGCAACGCCGATCTCCCGGTAGAGGGCTCAACGCTGGCAGAGCTCAAGGAGCTTTACGTCAACAAGGGCTTTGAGAAAAAGGCGCAGTTTGCAGAGTGTCGTATTCCCACGCTGGAGGAGTTCTTGAAAGCGTTTGAGGACAAGGACTGCCAGCTCTTTATCGAAATCAAGTCGAGCAAGACAGAGATCGTTCCCGCGATCAAGGCGTGCATTGACGCGCTGGGTATGTACGACCAGTGCTCGGTTATCACCTTCAATGAAAGCATCATGGCGGCTATGCGCCGCGATTACCCCGAAATGTCGGTAGGTGCTTTGTGCAGCGGCTACATGGCAGGCGTGGATTCCGAGACCGATCTGCGCACGGCGATGAGCTTTATTGGTAAGTACAACGCAACGCTCAACCCCTCGTACACCGGTTACGAGGCAGACGATCTGCGTGCCGCTCTGATGCGCGGCATCAGCATTTATCCCTGGACCTTCCGTGGCTCGCTGACCACCTATATGGATCATTATCTGTGGGGCTATTCGGGTCTGACCGGAGATAACGCCAACGTATTCAAGACGCAGGCGTGCGATGCTGCATCTGTGATTGGGGAGGACAACGCGATCACGCTGAAGCTGCAAAACTACAACCGCTCGACAAAGACCATCAATCCCACCACCGTGATCGTGCTGGAGGGCAACGACATGCTCAAGGAGCAGGACGGACAGTATATCCTGACCGGTGAAGGCACGGCTGTGGTGATTCCCGGCGTGCAGGTCAAGATGGGTTCCAAGGGCACGTACGTGCTGTTTGGCGAGATCTGCGAGGTCACGCTGGGCAGCGGGACCACCGAGCAGGAGACTACCGAGCCTGCAGAGGAGCTGACCGAGGATGCAACCGAGCAGCCCGAGCAGCCCGAGCAGGGAAGTGGCTGCAAGGCATTTGTGGGCGGCGCTGCTTTGCTGCTTGCGCTGGCAGCGGGCATGGCGCTGACTGCCACCAAAAAGAATCGTGTATAACTAAAACGTAAAAATCCGCCCGCGGCACATGCCGCGGGCGCGTTTTTGCTTATAATGTCGTAGGGGAGGATATCATC
>JAZRQR010000130.1:0-68933 GCA_045650025.1 Eubacteriales bacterium | reverse complement strand
TTGGAGCTGGTGAACGGAGTCGAACCATCAACCTGCTGATTACAAATCAGCTGCTCTGCCATTGAGCCACACCAGCACATTCTCACGAGCAGAGTCGTCGTGAACGGAACATGCAGTATTATAGCAGATTGATTTGGGTTTGTCAATACCTTTTTTGAAATTTTTCAAAAAAATTTTTTGGTTATTTTTGGTTCAAAATTTCATGCAGCCCCTTGTCGTAGGTCAGCACCACCGCGTTGCCGTCAGCGTCATAGACCACAAGCACTCGGGAAGGCACCATGTCCGCGCAATAGGAGAACGTTCTGCCGTTTCCGGTTGCGGGCGCAATCTTGCCGTGTCCGTTTTTCTTGGTGCCGCGCAGAGGGCGGGATTCGGCGCGCACCACGTCACGCAGCGAGATGCGGCAGACCACGCGCTGGCGGCGCTTGCCGGTGGTCTCGGTCACCACCAGATCGTAAAGCTCGCGTCCGTCCGTGTCGTAAATGCCGCCCGGCGCAATTGCGTAGGTATAGGTGCGCGCGATAAACTTGCTGTACAGATAAATGCCGGCGGTCAGAAGCAGCACGGCAAGTAACTGTGAGAGCAGCGTGATGTATGGCAGGGAGCTGTTTACGATGGAAAGCGCAAACACGCCCACGCCGCATGCAAAGCAGGCAGCGCATGCCAGAGCGTCCAGATTGTTTTGCTTTTTGGGAGTTACGGAATACATCATGTCTCCTTATGCATGCGTGCCGCCAATTCCAGCAGCGCGTCCTTGGTGTTCAAGTCGGGATCCTTCATGACCTCGGCAAGCAGCGCGTTTAGCATATTACCCATCTCGCGCCCCTTGGGAATGCCGATTTCGGCAAGGTCTGCGCCGCCCACGGCAAGATCTGCCACGCGCACGCAAACGCCTCTGTCCCATTGCTCGCGCACGGTTTGCGAAAGCGGGAGCGTGTCCTCACCGCGATATGCGCGCAGAGCCAGCGCAGGAATGGCGTAGCTGCCGTACAGAGCAATCAATTCTCTTGCAAATAAAGGGGTGTTTTCAAGCTTTTCACCGCGCAGCGTCAGTACCACGCGCACGTATCTGCTGTCGTTGCCTGAGAATTTGAGGTCGGAAAGCGTGGCTTGCACGGCGTCGTCGGAAGCGTCGTACAAGAGGTACGCCAAGCGTAAAAGCGGACCGCCTGCGGGCAGGGAATTGACGCCTTTTGCGGCAGAGGTGACGTCGGCATGAGGAAATACGTATTTGATCAGCCCCAGCTTTTTTAGGTACTTGACTGCCTTTTCGGGGTCGGGGCTTTGCAAAATACCCATCAGCTCTTCGCGCACGCGCTCGCGCGAAATGTTTTTAAGCAATCCTGCGCGGGCAAACATGGCGTTTGCGGTCTTGTCCTCTATGGCAAAGCCCAGGCGCACGGCAAAGCGCACGCCGCGCAACATGCGCAAGGCGTCCTCACCAAAGCGTTTCATGGGGTCGCCAACGCAGCGCATAATGCCTGCTTGCAGATCGGCTTGCCCGCAAAAGGGGTCAATGATCTCCCAGCCGTCCTGTGCGGGCGTTGCCGCCATGGCGTTGATGGTGAAATCGCGGCGCGCTAAATCCTCAATCAGACTTGGGGTGAATTTCACGCTTTCGGGGTGGCGGGAATCCTTGTAGTCACCGTCCACGCGGAAAGTGGTGCACTCGACCGTCACACCGTCCGAGAGCACCGAAATGGTACCGTGCTTGATGCCGGTGCGGAAGGTCTTCAGCCCGGCGGCAAGTGCTGCCTGCTCGGTCTGCTCGGGCAGCGCGGAGGTGGTCACGTCCCAGTCCTTGGGCGCGTTGCCAAGCAGGCAATCGCGCACGCAACCGCCAACGATATAAGCTTCATGACCAGCCGCGTGCAGCGCGTCCAGTACGGCTTGCACGTAATCGGGGCAGGGGATCTGAATGGGCATATTGCCACCTCACTTTCAAAAAAGAATGGGATCAGTACGTAGAAATAGGCAGGTCGGGGTCGTCCTCGCCCTTGATGATCTCCAAAATCTTGACGGGGTAGCTGACCGCAGCATTGACGTGCACGGTCACGGTCTGGCCAACCTTTTTGCCCATCAGCGCCTTGCCAAAGGGGGAGTCTTGGGAGATGCAATCCTTGAATACGTCGTTGCGCAGCGTGGTCACAAGGCGGATCTCGCGGTATTCGTCGTCCTCGGGATAATAGATCTTGACAAGGTCAAAAAGACCCACCACGCCCTCGCGGGAGTCGGTTTCGACAATGATCGCGGTTTCAATCATATTTTCCAAGTAGCGAATGCGGCTCTTGTTGGCGTTGTATTCGCGCTTGGCGCAGCGGTATTCGTCGTTTTCGGAAAGGTCGCCGTACTCGCGCGTGCGCTTGACCTCCTCGCGCAGGGCAGGGTTGCGCGAGCGACGCTCTGCCAGCTCCTCTTCCATCTTCTGTATGTCAATTTTGGTTAACTTATCGTGCATGGTTGTACCTCGGTTTGTTTGATAGTAGCTTTATTTTAGCATATTTTTGCCCGTTTGACAACCTGGTAAAGAACTTTTTTTATTTTCCCTATTTACAAACAAAAAAATGTATGCTATACTGGGAAAGTCGGGGGGCATTAGCGCAGCTGGGAGCGCACAACACTGGCAGTGTTGGGGTCAGGGGTTCAAGTCCCCTATGCTCCACCAAATATGGGAAAGGGTACGCGTTGCGTACCCTTTCCCATATTTGCTGAACCCGCACCGACTGAACCCCCGCATAAGCGATGCAGCGCATCGCGACATGCAGATTTGCGCAGGTCGCCCGAACAATTAGCAATTACCATTGGCGCAAATTCGGGCTTTGAAATCCCATGCCCGCGTCCAAGTAAAAAAGCACCTGCCGCGCGGCAGGTGCTTTTTCTATTTGCGTCAGGACAAGCCAAAGAACAGCCAAGCCAGCAGCGCCTGGGTCAGGTACAGGGCAGGAGCCTGCAGGGTGCTCAGAGTGCAGGAGGGAATGGTCATGACAAGCATAATGCAGGACAAAATGCAGATCACAACGCCCAGAATGCGGCAAGCGACCATTTTTCCGCAAAGGCTGGTAATGCCGGTGATGAACATCAGAATGCCCAATGCAGCTGCAATGCCGATATTGAGGTCCAGCGTCAGCAGATCCTGCAGTACACCAACGACCGAGGAGGTGCCAAGTGCGATGAAGATAATGCTGATCAGAAAGCGCGTGAAATTATTACCGGAGGTCTTGGGTTTGTTTTTGGTTGCCATAATGTATAATCTCCTTGTGATCAATATGTATTATTGTAACATATAGCGCGAATTTTGTCAATTGCTATTGCAAAAAAGCTTGCGCTTTGCTATAATGAAGCTATAAACAAGCAAAGGAACTGACACACATGTACGCAAATTATCATACACATACGTATCGCTGCAACCACGCACGTGGCAGCGAGCGTGAATATATTGAAGCTGCCATTGCACGCGGCGTTCGGGTGCTGGGCTTTTCGGATCACGTGCCCTACCCCTTCCCGAACGGACACGAATCGGGCTTCCGCATGAAGTGCGCCGAGATCGGGGAGTATATCGGTACACTGGAGGATTTGCGCTGCGAATACGCGGATCGCATCGAGATCCATATTGGCTTTGAATCCGAGTATTATCCGCTGTATCACCAAAGACTTTTGGAATTTTTGGAGCCCTACCCGTATGAATACCTGCTTTTGGGGCAGCACTTTATTGGCAACGAGATCGACGGTGCTACACGCCCGACCTCGGGACGCTTGGATGAGGAGGGATTGGTGCGCTACGTGGATCAGGTTGTTGAGGGCTTGCGCACGGGGGATTTCACCTATTTTGCGCATCCCGATATTCCCAGCAAGGTGCACGGTGAGGAGTTTTACGCACGAGAGATGACCCGTCTTTGTAAGGAGGCAAAGGCGCTGGATATTCCGCTGGAGCTCAACTTCTTAGGACTTGCAGAGGGGCGCGCATACCCCTGCCATGCTTTCTGGGAGATCGCCGGTAAGGTGGGCAACAAGGTCATCTTCGGCTGTGATGCGCACGATGCCGATGCGATGGCAAATCCCGAGACCGTTGCGGTGGCAGAGGCGTGGGTCAGACAGCACGGATTGGATCTGATCGACCGCGTGACGCTGCACAGACCCACGCGATAACCGATATCCATTTTTCCAACGCACACGACGCATTACCAAAGTATCTGTTTAAGGAGAAGCTGACATGAAGAAGTACGTATGCATCTGTTTGTTGATGGTGTTTTTGCTCTCGCTGATGGCGGGCTGTGCAAGCGTCGAGGCGCCTGCAGAAGATTCCACGCAGCAGATTACCGAGGGTGAAACCGACGAGATCTCTTCGGCACTTGCCGCGCTGAGCGTGGACTGGGAGGGCGAGGAGCTGGTGATTCTGGGGCGTAGCGATCAGTTTGCCGAGGACTTGATTGCTACGCAAAGCTCCGACGTGCTGGAGAGCGCCGTATATGGGCGTAATCTGGCGCTGGAGGAGACCTGCAAGCTGACGCTGAACTGCGTGGGTGCTGCCACCGACGAGCTTTCGGACATGGTTAAGGCGGACATCAAGAGCGGCACGGGCGAATACCACGTGGTGCATCATCACATGGCGCAGACTGCTAAGCTGGCGTCCGACGGGCAGCTGATCAGCTTTACCGCGCTGGATGGCGTTGATCTGTCCGCACCTTGGTGGGATGCGGGGACGGCAAGCTTTGTCATTGCAGATAAGGTGTATTTTATGAACAGCGCAATCAACGTGTCCGACGAGCGCACAACTTACGTCATGATGTTCAACAAGCAGCTCGCCAAGGACAAGAGCATTGACCCGTATGCGCTGGTCTACAATAATGAGTGGACCTTGGATACCTTCGGCAGCCTGATTCGTGACGTGTCTTATGACAGCTCGGGTGACGGTAAATACGACGAAAACGATACCTACGGCTTTATCGTGACCTGGGAAACCGGTAACACCTTCTTTTTTGGTTCGGGGCTGAAATTTGTGGAGTGCGAGCAGGGCAAGGATCCGTACCTTGCGCTGGATACGAGCGGCATGAACAAGGCAAGTGATCTGCTTGATAAGGTGCTGGATTTCTATTACGTCAATCACGCCACCTATGTGCCCGGTACCGAGGAGGGCGCGGAGAAAAAGGGCATGGATGCGTTCCGCGAAAATCGTGGACTGTTCTATACCGAGGTCGTCATGTATATCGTGGCACTCGGCAAGAGCATGGAGGGGGATTTCGGCGTGTTGCCCATTCCCAAGTACGATAGTGCACAAAAGGAATACATCACCTGGACCAATGCCATTTGCTCGACTACCTCGATTCCCGTGTCCGCGCAGGATACGGATAAGCTGGGACAGACGTTGGAGATCATGGCGATCCTATCGCAGCAGAGAGTAACGCCGGCGTTCTACGATACCGTGCTGCAGCGCAAGAGCGTACGCGACGAGGAATCGCAGGGCATGCTGGATATCATCTTCAAGACTCGCTGCTACGACATGAGCATTTATTATGATCTTGGCTTGGAACCCTTGTTCAAGGAATCGGTCAATGATAACAAGACCAACTTTGCGTCCAATTATAACAAGAAAGCCTCTAAGGCAGAATACAAGCTGGAGTCGCTTTTGAAAAAGTTTGCAGAGGACGACTGACCTTGAAATTATGAAATCCGCTGAAAAATTCAGCGGATTTCTTGTATAAATGCCGATTGACAAATCTTGGCTTGTATTGTATAATGTATAATAAGGTGTATGCCTGTAAATATTTGAAGGAGAAACAACATGAAAAAGTATTTGTGCTTATTCCTGACCGCGCTGATGCTTCTGTCCCTTTTTGTGGCATGTGCTGACACGGAAAAGGAAGAAGATGAAACGCTGCAGCAGCTTGAGTCTGAGACCGACGCGGCTGCCGAGGCGCTGGCGCAGATTAGCGTTGACTGGAACCAAGAGGACTTTAACGTACTGGCAAGAGAAGATTTCCACTATGACGAATGGTATACCGAGAACAGAACCGAGGTTCTGGAGGATGCCGTTTACCAGCGTAATCTGGCATTTGAGGAATTCTGCAATCTCAAGCTCAACATTATCCCCACGGTAACCTCCGAGATGAACGGCGCGATCAAGAAGGACGTGCAGTCCGGTACGGGTGAATATACCCTGCTGCAGAACCACATGGTACATACCGCAAACCTTGCTTCCGAGGGTACGCTGATCAGCTTTACCACGCTGGAGGGCATGGATCTGTCCGCGGAATGGTGGGACCAGGGCACTGCAAACTTCATGATCTCGGATAAGATCTACTTCATGAACGGCTCGATCAACTACTCCGATGAGGGCACGACCTACGTTCTGCTGTTTAACAAGGAAATGGCAAAGGATGAGGACATCGATCCTTATGAAATGGTATACAACAATGAATGGACTCTGGATAACTTCCAGTCTTTGATCAAGGACGTATCCTACGACTCCAGCGGTGACGGTAAGATGACCGAGGATGATACCTACGGCTTCGTATCCACCTGGGAGACCGGCTCCACCTTCTTCTTCGGCGCAGGTCTGCGTTACATTGTATGTGAAGAGGGTAGCGATCCCTACCTGGCGTTGGATGCATCCGGTATGCAGAAGGCAACCGACCTGCTTGATAAGGTTCTGGCAATTTTCTACGTCAACAACTCCACCTATTCCTCGCCTCCCGGCAAGGAAGACCTTGGTAAGGGCGTATTCGTAGGCGGCAGAGGTCTGTTCTACAGCGAGGTTGTTATGTACATCGTATCTCTGGGTAAGGAAATGGAAAAGGATTTCGGCGTACTGCCCGTTCCGAAGTACAATGCCGCACAGGAAGATTACATCACCTGGACCAACGGTATTTGCACCACCTCCTCTATCTCCAAGGCTGCAAAGAACCTGGAGCGTCTTGGCCCCACTCTGGAGGCACTGGCAATCATCTCCAAGCAGAGAGTTACCCCCGCTTACTATGATACCGTTCTGCAGCGTAAGAGCGTACGTGACGAGGAGTCTCAGGGCATGCTGGACATCATCTTCAAGACCCGTACCTATGACCTTTGCATGTACTACTCCAATATCGGTCTGGAGCCTCTGTTCAAAACCTGCGTAAATGACAACAAGACCAACTTCTCGTCTCAGTATCAGAAGAAGGAAAATTCCGCAAAAAAGACGCTGAGTAAGCTGATCTCCAAGTTCGAGAAGGACGAATAAGTTACAAATTCCAAATAAACAGTTCCGCAAGGGCTGTCGCACCCGTGCGACAGCCCTTGCTTGTCTACAGAAAGGAAACATTATGAGAAAACTCAATGCAGAAAAATTGAACGCGCTGGTCGATGCGCGCGTGAATGCTGATATTGCAAGCGGCAAGGTAGGCGGCGCGGCACTTTGCGTGGTGCAGGATGGCAAGATCCTCTTGCACAAGACCTACGGCTATCAGAACGCCACCACCAAGGAGCCCTTGCGAAAGGATGCTATGTTCCGCTTAGCTTCCATGACCAAGCCCATTACGGCAGTAGCCGCGCTGATCGCCGAGGAGCAGGGTCTGCTTTCGATCGACGATGAGCTGGCGAAGTACATTCCCGCTTACGCGCACATGAAGATCGGTCACGTGGAGAACGGTCAGGCGGTGTACGATAAGGACGCGCAGACTCCCATTACCATCAAGCATCTGCTCTCGCATACCAGCGGTATCGGCACCTTGGAGATCGGTGATCTTGCCTGGGCACAGATGCCCGCAGACAAGGCACAGACTCCCGAGGGCGTGATGGATTGGTTTGCCGATAAGATGATCGCATTTGAACCTTATACCGCGCAATGGTATAGCCCCATTGTGGCATTTGTAGCGGTGGCACGCATCATTGAGATCGTGTCGGGCATGGATTACAATGCGTTTTTGAAGAAGTACCTGCTGGATCCTCTGGGCATGCAGGACACCACCTTTGCCATGAACGAGGAGCAAAAGGAGCGCATGATCGCCATGCATACCTACACCGAGGAGCAGGGCGGCTATGCCGTCCCCAAGTCGGTGGAAACGATTTTTGAAAACGTGCCCGTCACCCAGTATTGCGGCGGCGCGGGTCTGGCGGCAACGCTGGACGATTACGTCAAGTTTGGCGAAATGCTGACCCACGGCGGCACGTACAATGGCGTGCGCATCCTCTCGCCCGAATCGGTCAAGAAGATGGGCAGCGTGCAGGTCACCGATGCCATCATGGGTCCTCCCCAGCAGTGGGGTCTTGGCGTGCGCGTTATTACCGCTGAGTATCAGATGCCGATCGGCTGCTTTGGCTGGAGCGGCGCGTACGGCACGCATTATTGGAGCGATCCCGAAAACAAGATCACCGCAATTTACATGAAGAATTCGGGATATGACGGTGGCTCGGGCGCGCTGACGTCCTTCCTTTACGAGCAGGACGTTTACGCATCCTTTGAAGAATAAGGAGAGGGAATATGGCAAACGAAATTATCAAGGGCATGGGATTCCACCATTTGTCCGTATACGCGTCGGATTTTGACAAGTCCCTGGCGTTTTATCAGAAGCTTGGCATGAGTGTGTACACCGCGTGGGGCGAGGGCGACAACCGCATTGCGCTGCTGGACACGGGTGACGGCTCGCTGCTGGAGCTGTTTGCAAAGCCGGGCATGGACGTGCCCGCAGAGGGCAGATTCCAGCATCTGGCGCTGCACGTGGAAAACGTGGAGGCGGCGCTCAATACCGCGCTGGCGGCAGGCGCTACACTGCAGATGCCCGTGACGGTGATGGATCTTGATTCGCATCCGCGCAAGATCACCATTCAGATCGCATTTGTCAAGGGACCCGACGGCGAGGTTTTGGAGTTTATCAAGCAGTTGATCAAAAAGATTTAATTTCATTTTAAGGAGATCATGATGAGCGCGTATCGTTTTTCCTCAGCATATAAAGGCGGCAGACCCGTGCGGCTTTGCGAAGCCACGCGGCGCTTTGCCATGGAATCCTTACAAGGTAAATACGGTGCGCAGACCATGAGCGTGCCCTTTGTAGCCGTCGACTGTGTCGACGGCTGGGAGGGCATGTGCGAGCATGAGCGATACGCGGCAGCGCTGGACGTGCTGGTGCGCGAGTGCCCCTTGCGCATTTGCGAGGGTGAGCGCGTGTGCGGTGCGGCAACCGTGGGCGCTGCGGTGCGCCATCAGGTGCCCGTGGCAAGGGACGGAAAGATCGTCTGGCCCAGCGTCAGCCACCTGACCGTGGATTTCGGCATTTTGTTGCGCGAGGGCATTCTTGGCATGCGCGCACGGATTGAAAAGATCGATACAAGCGCGTTTGATGCGCCTGCCATGGAGCGACACGTGGCGCTTTTGCGCACGCTGGACGCCATGCAAGTGTGGCATGGCAGATACTTAGACGCGACAAAAGAGCAATACCCGCAGCTGCACGAGCTGCTTTTGCGTGTGCCGCTGCATCCTGCATTTACGTTTTGTGAGGCGGTGCAAAGCCTGTGGTTTGGCTTTGCGTTTTTGCGCCTGGGTGGGAACTGGCCCGGGATCGGCTGCATGGATCGCCTGCTCGGACCGTATCTGGAGCGCGATCTGGCAGAGGGTAGGATCACCATGGACGAGGCACGCGAGGTGCTGGCGTCCTTGTTCATCAAGGGCTGCGAGTGGATCGAGATCGATACCCCGCGCGGCTCGGGAGATGCGCAGCATTATCAGAACGTCGTGCTGGGCGGCACGGATGCTGCAGGGGCTGACGTGACAAACGCGGTCAGCTATTTGTGTCTGGAGATCGTGGAGGAGCTGGGAATTTCGGATTTCCCCATCTCGGTGCGCCTTTCGGACCACACGCCCGCGGAGTTTCTGCGCCTGCTTGCCCGCGTCATGCGGCATGGCGGCGGTGTCGTGGCGGTGTACAACGAGAAAACCGTACTGGATGCGCTGCGCGCGCAGGGCTATCCCGAAAGGGAAATTTTTGACTTTGCAAACGACGGGTGCTGGGAAGTGCAGATTCCCGGCAAGACCTATTTTTCATACATGCCCATGGACTTTTTGCATATGCTTCTGCAGGACGTGCTGCACGTGGCGGGCGGAGAGCTTGTGGACTTTGCCGACATGGACGCCATCAAGGCGGCGTACGCTGCACGCATGAAGGAATTTATTGCGCAGACCTGCCAAGGGGTGCTGGATGGCTTTACCCCCGCATGGCGAGAAGGCAATCCTGCCTTCCGCCTGACCATGCCCACGCCCATGATCGACCTGCTTGAGCACGGCTGTGCACAGAGCGGCAGGGGGTATCTGGAGGGCGGCACGCCCTATCGCGTCCTCTCGCCCCATATGGGCGGCGTGGGTGACGTGGCAAACGCGCTGTGCGCCATTGACCACCTTTGCTTTATCGAAAAGAAGCTGACGGTTGCCGAGCTTTGCGAGATCCTGCGTGCCGATTGGCAGGGGCAGGAGCAGCTGGCGCTGTACGCCAAGCATAAGCTGCCGCATTACGGCAATGGAGACGCTGCGGCTGATGCGTATTACTCCTGGGCGGTGGACGCCTTTGCGGATGCATGTGCACCGTATGCCAATGGTTATCCCATTGCATTCCCGCCCGGTATCAGTACCTTTGGGCGACAGATCGAATGGCGCGCCCACCGTACCGCCATGCCGCACGGGTATCGCCGCGGCGAAATTCTGGCGGGCAACACCTCGCCGACACCGGGCACGGATACTGCGGGAGCAACCGCCACCGTGCGCTCCTACTGCGCGGCAAACCTTGCGCGCATGACCACGGGCGCGGCGTTGGATATAAAAATGTACCCCGACACGCTGGAGGGGGACAACGGACTTTGCGCGCTGGAGGGGCTTATGCAGGGCTTTTGCGCGTTGGGTGGATACTTTATGCAGGTGGACGTGCTGAGTGTGCAGGATCTGTTGGACGCACGCGAGCATCCTGAGCAGTACAAAACGCTTTCGGTACGCGTGTCGGGCTGGAACGCCAGATTTGTCACGCTGGACGACGCTTGGCAGCGCATGGTGCTGGAGCGCGCGGGATATTTGCCGGAGGAATAAGCATGCGGATTGCCGAGATACAGCGATTTTGCACGCACGACGGTCCCGGGCTGCGCACCACCGTGTTTTTCAAGGGCTGCCCCTTGCGTTGCGTGTGGTGTCATAACCCCGAAACGCAAAAGCGAGAGCCGGAGATCATGCTGCACCGGGCACTTTGCACGGGCTGCGGCGCTTGTGTGTCGGCATGCCCCACGGGAGCGCAGGTTCTGACACAAAATGACCGCACGCGTGTGGTATCCTTATGTCAGGGCTGTGGCAAGTGCGCTTCGGTATGCCTTACCGAAGCCTGCCGCATCGTAGGCAAGGATATGAGTGCCGAGCAGATTTTAGGCGAGGTCATGGCAGATGCAGCGTTTTACGGCAAGACGGGTGGCGTCACGCTTTCGGGCGGCGAGCCGCTTTGCGCAGAGGGTGTGGCAGAGCTTTTGCAATTGCTGAAGGCGCAGGGGTTGCACGTGATCGTGGAAACGGCGGGCGCTTGCAGCGCGGAGGTGATCCGAGCTTGCGTGCCGTACGTGGACGAATTTTATTTTGATATTAAGCATACCGATGCAGGGAAGCACCGTGAGCTGACGGGCGCTTTGCCCGGGCAGATCTTAGAAAATCTTGCTGCGATCGATGCCATGGGCGCCCAAACGCGCCTGCGTTGCCTGTTGGTAAACGGCTTGACCACCGATCCCGGGCACGTGGAGCGCGTTGCCGATCTGTATGCTACTCTTGCGCACTGCACGGGCGTGCAGCTTTTGCGCTATCATCCCATGGGGGGCAGTAAGGCGCTGGCGCTGGGGCTTGCGGGCAACGGCAATGCGGCTTGGATCCCCACAGGGGAGCAGGTGGCGTGTGCGGAGCGCATTTTACAAGACAGACAAGTACCGATATTGACGTAACGGAGAGAGAAAACATGAAGAGAGAATACACCGCGGATCAAATCAAGCTGCTGCAGCTGCTTTCCAAGGAATTTCCCACCATTCCGGAGGTGGGCGCGGAGATCGTTGTGCTCAATGCCGTTTCCAATCTTCCCAAGGGCACCGAGCATTTCTTGAGTGATTTGCACGGCGAGAGCGAAGCGTTTGAGCACATTCTCAATAATTGCTCGGGCGTCGTGCGCGAGAAGGTGCGCGACATTTTCGGCAGCGCCCTGAGCGAGCAGGAGCAGCGCGATTTTTGCACGCTGATCTATTATCCCACCGAAAAGATCGAGGAGCTGCGCGTGCGCGGCGAGAACACGGTGGAGTGGTACAGCCGCACGCTGTATCGCCTGGTGGACGTAGCGCGCTCGGTGGCGTCCAAATATACGCGCTTTAAGGTGCGTAAGGCGTTGCCGGATGCATTCCGTAACGTGGTGGATGAGCTGCTGCATACCTCGGGCGAGGAGCACGACAAGCAGGCATACTATACCCATATTATCTCGACCATCATTGAGGTGGGCGAGGGAGACGGACTGATCGAGGCACTTTGCAGCCTGATCAAGCGCATGGCGGTGGATTGCTTGCACGTAGTAGGTGACATTTACGACCGCGGACCGCACGCCGATCGCATTCTGGAAATGCTGCGTGCGCATCATCACGTGGACGTGCAATGGGGCAACCATGATATTGTGTGGATGGGCGCTGCCTCGGGCAGCGAGGTCTGCATTGCCACGGTGCTCAACTTTGCGCTGCAGTATAACACGCTTGCCATGGTGGAGAATGCCTACGGCATCAGCCTGCGTGACCTGATCGAGTACGCGCAGGAAACGTACAAGGGCAGTACCTGGTTCTTGCCGCGCAATCCGGACGACGCGTATTACGTCAAAAACCGTATGGATAACCTTTCGCGTGCGCACGAGGCGATCGCGGTCATCATGTTCAAGCTGGAGGGTCAGCTGATCGATCGCCATCCCGAATACGGCATGGAAGAGCGCCGATTGCTGGATAAGATCGACTATGAGAACAAAACGGTACGCATTGGCACTCAGACCTATGCGCTCAACGAGTGCAATTTCCCCACGGTTGATCCGGACGATCCGTATCGTCTGACGGATGCGGAGGCAGAGATCATGCGCTCCTTGCGCAGAGCCTTCCGCCATAGCGTCCTGCTGCAAAAGCACGCGCAGTTCCTGTACGAGCACGGTAGCCTGTACAAGATCTTCAATGGCAACCTGCTGTTCCACGGCTGCATTCCCATGCGGGGGGACGGCAGCTTTGACGTGGTACGCGTGAGCACGGGCGGTATGCTGTCGGGTAAGGGATATATGGACTATTGCGATAAGATGGCGCGCCGCGCATTCTATACCAATGATGCGGGGGCTCGCGATTTCATGTATTACCTGTGGTGCGGCAAGCAAAGCCCGCTGTTTGGCAGAGCGCGCATGACCACCTTTGAGCGTTACTTTATCTCGGACAGAGAGACCTGGCGCGAGCCTAAGAACCCCTATTACGGCATGATCGAGGATTATGATTCGGTTTGTCGCATTCTTTCGGAGTTTGGGCTGGATGCGCCCGAGTCGCATATCATCAACGGTCACGTGCCGGTGCGCGCCGGAAAGGGTGAGAGTCCCATCAAGGCGGGAGGCAAGTACGTGCTCATCGACGGCGGCTTCTGCAAGGCATACCACGATACCACGGGTATTGCGGGGTATACGCTGATCTTCTCGTCCAAGGGGCTTCGCCTGGTGGCGCACGGCTCGTTTGAGGGCAGAACGGCAGCCATTCGTGAGAATAAGGACATTCTTGCCACCACCGACGTGGTGTTTGAAATGATGAGCCGACGCATGCTGGTGCGCGATACCGATGAGGGTAAGCTGCTGCTGGAGCGCATGGAGGATCTTAAGCTGTTGCTGGAGGCATACCGATCGGGCGTGATCCAGGCGCTTCGATAAATTTTTTGAACTTTTTGCCCAAAAGGTGTTGACAATTTTTGTGAATAGTGCTATGATAAGGCGGTGCGAACGGCGCACCGCCTTATCCTTTGCAAAACGAGGTGCGGCGTGATCGGAATGCACCGCATTTTTTGTGATTTTATATATGATACATAAGGAGAAAAGTATATGTCGACCGAACAACTGATCACACAGATCATTCTCACGGTTTCCATTTGCATGATCACCGGCTTGCTTGTAACAAGACTGGTGCGCCTGCTCAACCTGCCTGACGTTACCGCATATCTGATCGCGGGCGTGCTGGTTGGCACTTTCTGCCTGGGCGGCGTTTCGCTGGGCGGATACTATCTGGGTTATAATGAACACGCATTTGAGCATGAGACGCTCAAGGTTGTATTGGACGTGATCTGTAGCCTGGCACTTGGCTTTATCGCATTTGCCATCGGTAGCGAGTTCCGCTGGTCCTCGCTTAAGAAGACCGGTAAGGAAGCAACCGTGATCGGTATTCTGCAGGCTGTGATCGCAACGCTGCTCGTAGATGCTGCGCTGATCGGCATGCACTTCGTGCTGCTCAACGTCACGGGTCAGGATATCCTGCCTCTGCCCGCTGCAATTCTGCTGGGTGCTATTGCATCGGCAACCGCGCCTGCCGCAACGCTGATGGTCGTTCGTCAGTATAAGGCAAAAGGTGCGCTGACCAGCATTCTGCTGCCCATCGTTGCGCTGGACGATGCGGTAGGTCTTGTTCTGTTCGCTGTTTCCGCAGGTATTGCAAAGGCGCTGCTCAGCGGCAACGGCATTTCGGTGGCTTCTATCGTGGTAGAGCCCATGCTGGAGATCGTGCTCTCGCTGGTGCTGGGTGCTGTGATCGGTTTTGCACTCACCTTTGCCGAGAACCTGTTCCACTCCAACTCCAACCGTCTGTCTTTGTCCATCGCATTCGTGTTTGTCACGGTTGCAGCGGCTATGCTCAAGTTTGAGGTAGGCGGCGTACATATCGGCTTCTCCTCGCTTCTGACCTGCATGATGATGGGTACCATCTTCTGTAACTTCAGCCCCTGCTCCGAGGAAATGATGGAGAGAACCGATAAGTGGACCAAGCCCATCTTCATTCTGTTCTTTGTCATCAGCGGCGCTGAGCTGGACCTGTCCATCTTCGGCAAGCCCGTATTCATTGCAATCGGTCTTGTATACATCCTGTTCCGCTCGCTGGGTAAGTATTTCGGCGCACGTAGCAGCTCGATGCTCACGCGCAGCGAGCCCAACATTCAGAAGTATCTGGGCATTACGCTGCTGCCTCAGGCAGGCGTTGCGCTGGGCATGATGTCCATGGTATGCGCAGACCCCCTGTTCGCCGCACACGATACGGTTGCAAACACCGTGCGCTTTGTCGTGCTGTTTGCCGTACTGATCTATGAGGTGTTCGGTCCTATGATGACCAAGTGGGCGCTGGTCAAGGCAGGCGACATTACCGCCAAGCCTGAGGGCAAGACCGCACGCCGTCACAACGAGGGTCACAAGCACCACAAGCAGGCGTAAGTATACGCAATATGAAAAAACCCCGCGAATTTCGCGGGGTTTTGTTCATCCTATTTGGATTTTGACGGAAAATTCGTTCAATTTGCCTATTACAAAATTTTCGAGAATGTGGTATAATGACAGTAGCGTGCTAAAGTGCCCCTGCAAAACTGACATTCATAAGGAGGCTTTTCCATGTTCTCGGTAGGTGACTATATGATTTACGGCATCAACGGCGTGTGCCAGGTTCAGGATATTTGCGCTTCGCCGTTTGATAAAAAGGATACGCGTACGTTTTATATGCTTCGCCCACTTGCCTTGGCTGCGGGCTCGGTGATCTATACGCCCACGGATAACGTGCAGGTTGCCATGCGCCCCTTGATGACGCGCGCGCAAGCCGAGGAGCTGATCGCATGCATGCCCGATCTTTTGCCGCTGGAGGTGCCCGTGGAGCGCATGCGCCGCGATATTTACAGGCAGACCATGCAGACCTGTGAGCCTGCCGAGTACGTGCGCCTGATCAAGACCGTGCGCCGTCGCCGCGCCGATATGCTGGCGGCACACAAGCGCCTTTCGGAGACCGACTCGGATTTTGAGCGCAACGCCAAGCTCTCGCTCTACCACGAGCTTGCGCTGGTGCTGGATAAGCCCTTTTCCGAGATCGAGCCGTATCTCTTGCCTTATATGGAAATTGCTTAACAGGAAAAAGAACCTCTTGCCATGGCAAGAGGTTCTTTTGGTTTTGTCAAGCATTATGCTTTCTGCAAATATTTGGATTTAAGCGTCAAAATGCGGCGCACGGCGTTGTCGATCATACTCTCGGGAATGGTGCCGTCGCACACAGCATCCAGCACGGCGGGATATTGGTGCCAGTAGGAGGTGCAGCAAAGCAGATCGTTGCCCGAAAGCACCGCCTGCACCGCACTTGCGCGGTCACCTGTGTAGAGAGTAATGGCGTTCATGTCCAAGGAGTCGGTCATGATCAAGCCGTCAAAGCCCATTTCCTCGCGCAGCAGCTTATGTACGGCAGGGGAGAGCGATGCGGGGATCTCGGCGTCCATGCAGGAGACGATGTTGTGTGCGACCATAACGATGGGGGCGCCTGCGGCAATGCCGGCGCGGAAGGGCTCCAGATCGCGCGTCATAAAGGTCTCCAGGTCGCGGTCGTCGCGTGCGATCGAGGTATGGGTGTCCACGTTGTCGCCATATCCGGGGAAGTGCTTGAGGCTGCCGATCATGGAGTGCTCCTCCATGCCCTTGACAACAGCTGTAATGTAAGCGGCAGTTTCCATGGGATCGTGCGAAGCGGTGCGCTTATAAATAAAGCACTCGGGATTGCCCGACATATCGCAGACCGGCGCGTAGTTGAAGTTGACGCCCAGATCCAGCAGGAAATCGGATTTTTCGCAAGCATCCGCATAAGCTGCCTCGGGACCGCCCGCAGCCATCAGCTCGCGGGGAGAGGGGAAGGGAGTGGAGCGGAATGCGGGGTATTTGGAGGCGCGAACCACGCCGCCGCCCTCGCAGTCTGCTGCGATCAGCATGGGAATGGGGGAGGCTGCCTGATAGGAAGCCAGCAGTGCACGCACGTCCTCGGGGGTGCGGTTTGCAAAATCAACGGCGTACAGAGTAAAGCCGCCGATGTGATAGTCGGTTACCACCTGCATAGCGGTTGCATCGTCCTGCGGGCGGCGCACCACAAACATCTGGCCAACCTTTTGCTCTAAAGTCATACTTGCTAAAAGCTGTTCTACGTTCATGTCATTGCTCCTTAGTTTAAGATGCCGAGATATTCTTCCAGCGTAATGCCGCGCTTGTGAATCTCAGTTGCAGCCTGCTGACCCACAAAACGGTAGTGCCAGGGCTCGTAGGAATAGCCCGTGATGTCGGTCTTGTCGGCGGGGTAGCGCAAAATAAAGCCGTAACGGTGCGCGTTTTGCTGCAGCCACTCGTAAGCGGGGTTTTGCGCAAAGGTCTCGTCCAGCGAGACGTGATTGGTGCTGATTAGGTCAATGGCGTTGCCGGTGTGGTGCTCGCTGGTGCCGGGGGCAGCCGAGTAGGTCAGTACCAGGTCGCGCACCTGCTGCTCGCTCCAGGTCGGGTGTGCTGCCTTTTCCTGCTCCAGATAGGTGTTGAACAGCGATTGCTGGTAAGCATAGGAGCGGTAGCCGCTGGTGATCATAATATCGGTATATCCTTGCGCGTGCATTTCCTTGACCATGGCTTCGGCAGCCTTGGCGGCGTACAGGCGCAGCTCGATCTCCTTGCCGTAAAGCGTCAGATTGCCGTCCACCTTGGTCAGGTCGGGCGGGCAATAGGCAGAGCCGGAGGGATGCGTTTTGTTGAGCAGCACGAGGTATTCGGGATTTTCGGTGTTGATATAGTCGTTGCTCTGGTCGTCACGGCAGCCGCCTGCGGTCAGGGTGATGCAGCAAAGCAGGCACAGGGGCAGCAGAATGGTTTTCATCAAATGCATACAATACCTCATTACGGCTTGGTCTCCACCATCAGAAAATAGGGCGAGGTGGGGGAATTGATGATCTGCACGCGGGTGACGCAGACCTTGAAGCGGGAGAGGGAGGCTAAGTATTCGCAAACCATTTTGCCCTCCTCGTCGCCCTCCTTGTGACCGGGATAGATGGCAATGTTGAGAATGCCGTCGCGGTCGAGCAGCTCAATGGCGTCGCGAATGGCGGGCAGGGTGGTCTCGCGCATGGTGGTAATGGATTTGTCACCGCCCGGCAGCCAGCCCAAGTTGAACATGCCCACGCGGAAGGGGGTCTTGACGTAGTCCTTGACCTTGTGGTGCGAATCGTGAATTAAGGTGTAGTTTTCAGGGCAGCCCTGCTCTGCAAGGTTTTTGCGGGTGGATTCCACCGCCTGTGCCTGAATGTCAAATGCGTATACGTGTCCTTCGGGACCCACCGCCTTGGAAAGAAACGCGGTGTCGTGACCGTTGCCCATGGTAAAGTCTACCACGGTGTCACCCTCTTTGATGTGATTTCCGATAAAAAGCTTGTGCAGCGAAAGCAGATCGATCATGTATGGAATACTCCTTATTGTTTCTTGGGCTTGTCACCCTTATGCAGATCCGAGCGCAGGAATTTAAAGGCGCGCTCCACGGCGTCCTTGGAATTGTACCAGGGCTCGTTGTCATAGCGGTAGTCAAATTTCTTGCAGAACCAGCTCACGTCCTCGCGCAGCTCGTCAAAGTAGGTCAGCTCCACCGCCTCGCAATCGTCGATAAAGGCGTTGATCTTTTTCTTGGGCAGGCGACCCTGACCGTACTGCAGCAGCTTTTTATAGTGCGGCAGACAGAAGTAGGGCTGGGCCTTGAGCTTGGCGGGGAAATCCTCATCCGAGTTCCAAAGCAGCACCGCCGTGCCCACCATGTGCTCAAAGTGAACGCAATGCGGTCGCAAACGTAGCAGGAGTGCTCCAGCTTGTCAATGCGCTTGGCGCTCTTGGCGGCATTGCCCTTGATCTCGCGGCGCAGCTCGTCCAGGTGGCTCTCCAGCGTCAGCGCCATGCCCAGGCGATTCTTGCGCACGAACATCATGTCGTAATGCGTGCGGCAAAAACCCTGCTCGTTGGTGCGGATGCGGATGTCGGGCTCCATCATGGAAGCGCCCAGGATCAGATCCAGCTCATTTTCCTCCAGTTTATTGTAGATGGCGCAAAAGGGGCAGCCCAATGCATGATCGGCAGCCGAGGCTTCAAACGCTTCGTTCACGGGTATGGTATAGATCTGTTCCATATGTACCTCCAAATGTTTTTCTACGATTGATTATAGCACGGTATGCCTGTTGTATGCAAGTGGATTTTGTTAATATTCTTTCTGTGTTGCATAAATGAGAAAATATTACGCGCAGAAACCGTTTTGTCTCGCGTTCTCCCCCCTTGAATATACCCTGCGGGATATTTTCCACCCCCCTCCCGGAGGGGGGCTATGAGAGTGGCATCCTACTCTCCAAAATTCAAACTTGACCAATAACGGTAACTTGAGGTAGTTATACCGAATGGCATACTGAAATCCAAACGGTGAAGTCAAAAAACGGGAAAGACGACTTATATAGCCCCCCCTCCGGGAGGGGGGACAGCCGGCGCAGGCTTGTTCCAAGCGCAGGGGGGAGAGCGCGAATGCAAACGGTTTGCTCGAGTAATATCCCAACGCAGGAGATTAAGATGCAAAACGCGCAGAAACCGTTTTGTCTCGCGTTCTCCCCCCTTGAATATGCCCTGCGGGATATTTTCCACCCCCCTCCCGGGGGGGGGCTATGAGAGTGGCATCCTACTCTCCAAAATTCAAACTTGACCAATAACGGTAACTTGAGGTAGTTATACCGAATGGCATACTGAAATCCAAACGGTGAAGTCAAAAAACGGGAAAGACGGCTTATATAGCCCCCCTCCGGGAGGGGGGACAGCCGGCGCAGGCTTGTTCCAAGCGCAGGGGGGGAGAGCGCGAATACAAACGGTTTGCTCGAGTAATATCCCAACGATCTCCATATCTTACAATTTCATACGTTCTGTTACGATTTGATCTATGTGATTGCAGATTTCGCAAAAATTGCTGTCTATTTGCTTGTTCGTAATTCGAATGACTGCCAATCCATATTCGCTAAGAACTTCTGTTCGGTACTCGTCCCGTTTCATTGCATCTTCGGAACTGTGCTGCATGCCGTCTAATTCGATCACCAGCTTGGCTTTGTGACAATAAAAATCTGCAATATAATTGTCAATAGCCTTTTGCCTTTGAAATCGTATCGGATATTTTGACAAAAAATCGAACCACAATCGATTTTCATGACGCGTGGAGTTATTACGCAAATTACGTGCGAGCTTTATGTTGTCTTTGTTGTAAGGAAGAGACATTTTTACTCCTTGGTAGAGTTTTCTTAGGTATTCACTCTAAAATACGCATCTGCGAAGCTGTTGAAGAACAATCTGCGCGTGCGGAACAGCTCGGTTTTATTGCGTCCGAAATGCACGGCGTTGGTCAGCAGCATACCCCACAGGCGGCTTTCGCGGTCTACGTAAAGCGAGGTGCCGGTAAAGCCGGTGTGACCGTAGCTGCCCTCGGAGAAAAACGCACCGGTCAGCGAGGAGAACATGGGCGTGAGCTGGAAGCCAAGTCCGCGGCTCTCGTTTTTGCCGGGAGTGGCGTTGTAAATTGCCTTTTCAAAGGTGCGGGAGTTGAGGAAGGTGCCGCTCTCGCACTTGCCGCCCGAGGCGATCATGGAGGCAAATTTGATCATATCGTCCAACGGGGAGAACACGCCTGCGTTGCCCGCCACGCCGCCAAGGAAGGAGGCGTTTTCATCGTGCACGCGACCGCAAAGGTATTCGCCGTGCAGCGCGGAAAGCTCGGTGGTCGCCACGTTCTCAGTCTCAGGATTGTAGCAGGTATGCGTCATACCAAGCGGTGCAAATACCTCGCGCGCAGCAAGCACGTCCAAGGGCGCACCGCCCACCTGCTCCAGTATCTTTTGCAGCAAAATGTAACCCATGCAGGAGTAGTGCACCTGCTCGCCGGGGGCGCACCAAGCAGGGGAGCGCAGAATGACCTCTACCGCCTGCGCGGGATCGTCGGTCTGCGTCCAGAGCGGAATGTGCGGCGTGATGCCGGAATTGTGGTGCATCAGATGGCGGATGGTGACGTCTCCGCGCCCTGCGGGGGCATCCGCCGGGATGGCAAAATAGCGCGAAAGGGTGTCGGTCAGCTCTATCTCGCCGCGTTCCAGCATGCGCAGTGCCACCATGGTGGTGGAGACCAGCTTGGAAAGCGAGGCAAGGTCAAAGAGCGTGTCGCGCTCCAGGGGCAGGGGAGTGGGATTGACCTGCTTTTGTCCCATAAAGCCGCTGTCAAGCAGCTGCTCGCCGCAGCCAATGGCATATGCCACGCAGGGGTATGCGCCGCTGTCCAGACCGTTTTGCAAAATCTCTCTTGCGCGGGAAAAATCGTACGTCTGTTGCATGGTGGAAACTTCCTTTCGCCAAAGTGTATTCTGCTTCTATTATAACGCAAAATGCCGCATAACACAAGAGCTTTTTGCACGCAAAAGTGACGAATTTCTACTTGACACACACTTTCTTTGATGCTATAATACTTTTATGGAAGTAAGGTAAACGTGTGCAGATGCGGATGCACCTGGATTTCAAACTTTTTATTATGGAGGCTATTATGAAGATTTCTGTATTAAAGAAGCAGGCAAGAGCAACTATGCAAGGCAACTGGGGCATCTCCATTCTGGTTATGCTGGTCGTTATGGCAATTTCCGGTGTTGTGGATTCCGTTACCGGCGGTCTTGGTATATGGGTGACTCCCGTGCTGTACGTGGGTGTTGCATCCTTTTATTTGACCATGGCGCGCAATGGCTCTGCTCCGTTTGAAACGGTGTTTACCGATACCTTCTCGAACTTTCTCAGAAAATGGGGCGCGACCCTGCTGACCATGCTGTACACCGCCCTGTGGATGCTACTGTTCATCATTCCCGGCATTGTGAAGTCTTACTCTTATGCAATGACCCGTTACATTCTGCTGGACAATCCCGAGCTGACGGCTGACCAGGCGATTACCAAAAGCCGCGAGATGATGGACGGCTACAAGTGGAAGCTGTTCTTGCTGGATCTTTCCTTTATCGGTTGGCATCTGCTGGCGGGTATTACCTGCGGTTTGGTATATCTGTACGCACTCCCTCTGCTGGATGCTGCAAAGGCACAGTTCTACCAGGAGCTCAAGCAGATCAAGGGCTGATTTTTATGTACAAAAAACCGCAGCATCTGCTGCGGTTTTGTTTTAGGAGAGAGTATGAAGCAATTAAAAATGCGCCGTCCGGGCGTGCCCGTAAAGGCAAGAGAGCTGCCCCGTGGCTATGGATACGAATATTATAACGGCAGCGCCGAGCAGGTGCAGGATTGGCTGGAGCTTTGCCACGGTGCACTGCTGCCCGATAAAAACGAGAGCTGGTTTCGCTCCACTATTTTGGAATATCCCGATCTGTGCCCCGGGCGCGATCTCTTTTTCGTGATCGAGCAGAGCACGGGCAAGCGCGTTGCCACCACGGCGGCGGTATGCCATGGGCAAGAGGGGTATATTCACATGGTGGCGGCTGCACCCGAGGTGCGGGGCAGGGGCATCGGGCATGCCATGCTGCGCTATGCGCTGGCAAGGCTTGCGGAGCGCGGATGCACGTATACCGTGCTGACCACCGACGATTTCCGTCTTGCCGCTATCAAGACCTATCTGGACGCAGGCTTTGTGCCCGTGATCGAAAAGGACCCCGAGAGTGACGTGCGCGCTCGCTGGGAAAGTGTGCTGCAGGAGCTCAAATACCCCTTTACAACGCAATTTTGGGAGGATGAAGTATGATAAAGCGTGTAAAACGAAATGCAAAAGCGGCGCTTGAGGGCAATTGGCTTGCCGCTATTCTGATTTTCTTGCTGTTTGTTGTGCTGGGAGCGGCGCTTGAGTCCACCGGCATCGGCGCCATTTTTACGGGCTTGCTGGTGTTTGGCTATGCGGCGTTTTGCCTGGAGCTTGCCAAGAGCAAAAAAGCAAAGCTTGGCGCGCTGTTTTCGGGCATCTTTCGTGGCTTTTTTAAAAAGTGGGGCGCATCGCTGCTCATGGGCTTGTACCTGTTTTTGTGGTCGCTGCTGTTCATCATTCCCGGCATTGTCAAGTCGTATGCCTATTCCATGACCTATTACATTATGCAGGAAAAGCCCAAGATGGGGATCAACGAGGCAATTACAGAGAGCCGCGAGATGATGAAGGGGCACAAGCTGCAGCTGTTTTTGCTCGACCTTTCCTTTATCGGCTGGATGCTGCTTAGCGTGATAACACTCGGACTTGCGCTGTTTTACGCGTGGCCCTACTATCAGACGGCAAGAGCGGAGTTCTATAAGCAGATCAAAAAGGGCGGCAGAAAATAAAATCAAGGGGGATCGCAGGTTGCGATCTCCTTTTTTTCATATTCCGTTCCGGCATTGCATATTTTGTAGCGATAAACCCAAAAGGAGATGCAAGCGATGAACATGAATACCAATACCGAAGGGATGCAGATCCCTCTTTGTGACAAAAGCATATTGACCGAGGTGACGGGGGATTTCTCGCTGCCCGATTATCAGCCCGAGATCAAGCGGCTTTTGCGCATCCGCCCCTGCGTGCTGCCGCCCGCCTCCTATGCAGGCGCGGGCAATGCCGAATTTTCGGGCACGTTGGATTATTACGTGCTGTATATGGGCAATGATGGCGGGCTGTACTGCGCGCCGCTGCACACCGAATATGCCATCAGCGTACCGTTTTCGCAAGGGGATTGCGAGGTAGCGCTTTGCGTGGCAGACGTGGTGCCCGAGAGCGTGGTGGGCAGGGTCAGCGCACCGCGCAAGCTCAATATTCGTTGCCGCTTGCGCACGGGCGTGCGCATTCGGGGCGTGCTGCCCGCCGCCGAGCAGACCGAGGGCTTGGTGGATCCCTTTTCGGTCGAGCGGCTGGAGGGGGAGCAGACGCTGGCGCAGATGGGCAGCGGCGTTGGCGAGGTCATTCGCCTGAGTGAGGATATTCTGACCGATGCGCGCGGCAGAAACATGCGTCTGGTGTGTGCCGAGGGGCAGGTGCACGTGCAGGAGGCAAGCTGCTCGGCGGGTGCGGTCAATTGCCGCGGTGAGGTGGAGCTCAAGCTCATGCTTTGCGCCGAGGAGCCCGGCAGCCTGCCCGATCTTGTACCCACGTATCTTGTGCGCAAGCTGCCGTTTTCGGGCAGCGTGCCGGTCTCTGCTGCCATGCCGGGCAGTGAGTGCTGCATCACGGGCAACTGCGCTGAGCTGAGCGTGGCGGTGGAGGAGACCTACATGCATGCCGAGCTGGGCGTGGTGTTGAGCGCCAACGTCATGACCAACCGCCCCGTGCGCTACACCAAGGACGTGTATTCCACCAAAAAAGCGTGCGAGTGCAGCTATGACGAGTACGCGTTACCCGTGGCGATCCGCGCCTTGAACGGCAATTTCACGCAAAGCGACAGCATCGCGCTTGCCCAGGCGGAAATCCCCGCAGGCGGCAGCATTGTGGACGTGTGCGGCAGCGCGGATGCCGAGCATATGAGCTGGGAGAAGGGAAGATGCACGTTGGGCGGCACGGCGCATTATATCGTGCTGCTGCAAGCCGACGGGGAGGTTTCCCCCTATGAGATCTCGCTGCCCTGGAAATACGAGCTGGAGTGTGCGCGCGAGCCCTCGGATTGGCGTGCGCAGGTGCAGGTGCTTTCCTGCCGCGCCAGAGTGGACGGGGAGCGCATCGGTATCGATGCCGAGATCACCTGTGCCGCCGAGCTTTGGGATAGCGCGCAGGTCAGCGTGCTGCGCGGCGTCAAGTATACCGAAATGCAAAGCCGCGCATCGGGGGCGTTTACCGTGTGCTATCCCGCATCCACCGATTCGCTCTGGAGCGTTGCCAAGCGCTATGCCACCTCGCTCTCGGCGGTGCGCGCGGCAAACGAGCTGGATGCCGATGCCGTGTTGGATGACCCCACATCGATCGAGGGGTGCAAATATTTGATCGTGTAAAAAGCAAAAAAAGCCGCCTTCGGGCGGCTTTTTGCGTGCAGCTGACACTTGACGAATACGCTCTTATGCGCTATAATGGAGGTAATGACACCAAAACGGAGGATTTTAGTATGCGTTTGGCAAATATGAGATGGCTTGCAATGCTTTTGTGCATGGTTATGCTGCTTGGCATGGCGGCATGCGGCACGGGCAATGACACGCCGTCCGACACCACACAAGCCGACACCACCGAAGAGAGCACCATGGGAGACACTGTTACAGAGATACAAACTGAGGCACAAACCGAAGCGCCCGCTCCCGAGATTTCGGTGGAAGTCAATGGCGAGAGTGCGACCGTCACGTCCACCGAGGGCTTGGTGTACACCGCAACCGGCTTTGCGTCGGTCAACGGTGACAGCCTTGCCTTTGACAAAGAGCTGACGTTGTCCTTTGCCAAGGAGCAGCTGGCAGCGGAATTCAACCGCATGTCGCTGACCTACAGCGCGTCTGCGCCCATGCACGTCTACGTCACCTATCACAATTCGCGCAACAGCGCCGTGACCGTGGACTTTTACTTAGAGCAAGGCGAGGGCGTATTCTCGGGCTTGATCGACGGGTATATCAAGGGCAAGAGCGGCAATACGCTGACCGAGATCCGCGTGCAGCCCTGCAAGGGCGAGGCGGCAGAATTTGCGCTGTACCGCGTGGCAACCGAAACCATTCCGCTTTACGTGGATACCAAGGAGTCCGCAACCTATTACATTGATAACGGCAGATTCAAGCTGGGCGTGGATATGGGATGGGGCGGTACCATCAACTATTTGGAGGATATGACCCATAAGGAAAAGGGGCTTACCAACCTGGTCAATAAGTACGATACGGGCAGACTGATCCAGCAATCCTACTACGGCACGGGCGCCATTGAGGGCGTGTTTGAGTGGGGTAGCTTTAACGGCGCGGACAATTGGCCCTATAATCCCGTACAAGGCGGTGACAAGGGCAACGTAGCAAGCCGCCTGATTGACGTACAGGTGGGCGAGAATTACGTGTACATCAAGTCGCAGCCTATGGACTGGGGTAAGGTGGGCTACATCACCCCCAGCTACATGGAAAACAAGTACGTGCTGGAAGAGGACTTTGTGCGCGTGGACAACCGCTTTGTGGATTTCTCGGGCTGGAATCACCCCTTTACCGGTCAGGAGCTGCCTGCGCTGTACACCGTCAGCTATCTGGACACCTTTATCTGGTACAACGGTACCAAGCCCTGGACGGGGGACGCGATCTCCTCGCGCGATGACCTGCAATTCTGGGGAGACGCCAAGTACGTGGGCGATTGCACCTGCTACTTGCGCAATAGCAATACCGAGACCTGGTGCGCTTGGGTCAATACCGACGTGGATTTCGGCATTGGCTTGTATGTGCCGGGCGTGGATCGCCTCAAGGCGGGTAGATACCTGTACAATCAATCCAAGGATGCGGACGATAACGCGACCAACTACGTTGCCCCCTATAACACCATGCAAATGGTGGCGTTTGAGGCGATGGAATACAGCTACCTTTTGACCACAGGCTCGGCAGAGCAGATTCGTGCAACCTTTACCGCACAAAAGGATTTTACCACCAACGAATCCCTGCACAAGCACTATATGTCCTCCCGCTTGCCGGACGTTTCGGTGGACATGAGCAATATCGACTTTACGCAAAAGGGCAGCGAGCTTACGCTGACCGATCCGCATAACGCCCAAATGACGTACGATGAGGCTGCCAAGGCAACCGTGCTGACCACGCTTGGCGAGGACCCGTACCTCTTCTTGAATTATGCCATGTCCGACAAAACGCACTATGCAGAGGATTTTAGTGCGGTTGAGATCGAATACATGATCCCCGCTACCAATTCTGCGGGCGCGTACAACCTGCAGCTCTTTACCTGCACGGGCGAGCAGAGCTCTCCGACCGGCAGCATGGTGCTGACCGGTACGCTGATTGCAGACGGGCAGTATCATACGCTCAAGCTGGACGTTGGAAATTATGCGTTCTGGCAGGGCAAAATCCACCAGCTCCGCTTGGATTTCTTTGCGGCAGCCGCGGTGGGGGATGTGATCTATCTCAAATCCGTGAAGCTGGTCGAAAGTGACGGCAACGGACTGCCTGCCATTGATCTGAACGGCGAGCCCAAGCTCAGCTTTGAGGAGGCTGCTTACACGGCGTTTCTGAGCAATCCGCACGGCACGATCGTGGAGCATAGTGCCGAGCAGCAGGCAGCTGCGCTGCGCGTGGGCGATCCTGCCGACGTGTCGGTGGCACTCTCCTTTGCAACGTTTGGCGTGGAGATCTCCGCCGATACGTACAAGACGCTCAAGCTGGTGTATATGATTCCCACAACAAACAGCCAATCGTCCTACGTGACCGATCTGTTCTTGTGCGCGGGCAGCGTGAACGCTCCCTCGGGGAACGCGATGGTGCGCGTAAGTGGACTGGTGGCGGACGGGGAATACCACACCATAGAGATCGACCTTTCGGGTTATAGCTTCTGGCAGGGCACCATCCATATGATCCGCTTGGATTACTTTGACAACTGTGTGGCAGGCGACGTGTTCTACCTGCAAAGCATTGCACTGGAGGAGTAATTGCACAAAATCTCCCGCATAAAATTATGCAACCCTACAAACATTGAAAAATCCCGGTTTTGCGCTTGCAAAACCGGGACTTTTTCGGTATGATATAGATGTAGAAATGCGGCGAAACGACTGTCGCAAAAGAAAAATTTCACCTTTACGGAGGATAAAGATTATGCAAAAGGTCAGAATTGGTATTATTGGTTGCGGCGGTATCGCAAACGGCAAGCACATGCCTTCTCTCAAAAAGCTTCCCAACGTAGAAATGGTTGCATTCTGCGATATCATTGAGCAGAGAGCCATTGATGCAAAGGCAAAGTACGGCACACCCGACGCGGCTGTTTACACCGATTACAAGGAGCTGCTGGCAGACACCACCATTGACGTGGTTCACGTCTGCACCCCCAACCGCTCCCACTCCTTCATTACCGTGGATGCGTTGGAATCCGGCAAGCACGTTATGTGCGAAAAGCCCATGGCAATCAACTCTGCCGAGGCAAAGAAGATGCTGGACGCTGCCGCTCGCACCGGCAAGAAGCTGACCATTGGCTACCAGACCCGTCAGTCTCTGGGCGCACAGTACCTCAAGACCGAGGCGCTCAACGGCACGTTTGGTGACATTTACTATGCAAAGGCAACCGCGCTGCGCCGCAGAGCCGTTCCCACCTGGGGCGTATTCCTCAACGAGTACGAGCAGGGCGGCGGTCCTCTGATCGACATCGGTACCCACTCGCTTGACCTGACCCTTTGGATCATGGACAACTACAAGCCCAAGTACTGCGTAGGTACCTCCTATCACAAGCTCAACAAGGATACCAACCAGGGCAACGCATGGGGTAACTGGGATCCCGATAAGTTCACCGTAGAAGACAGCGCATTCGGCTTTGTCGTCATGGAAAACGGCGCAACCATCAACCTGGAGTCCGCATGGGCGATCAACATGGTAGACGTGCGCGAAGCAACCACGCTGGTTTGCGGTACGCTTGCAGGCGGCGACCTGCACGACGGCGTGCGCATCAACGGCATTCGCAACAACAGCCAGTACCTGCTCAAGCCCACACTCAATCCCCAGGGTGCTGCGTTCTATGAGGGCGCAAGCGCAGGCGATCCCGCTTCCGTAGAGGCTGCACAGTGGATCAACGCCATCGTAAACGATACCGATCCTTGCGTGCTCCCCGAGCAGGCTTACACGGTCACTCGTATTCTCGAGGGCATTTATGAGTCTGCAAAGACCGGTCAGCCCTATTACTTCGACTAAGAGAGGAATTTTCCATGAAAATCAGCGTTCTTGCTAACTTATACGGACAGAAGTCCTTGGACGAGGCTCTTGCCATCATCACCGGCCTTGGTGTACATACGGTCGAGCTTGGCGCGGGCGGCTACCCCGGTAAGGCGCACTGCAACCCTGCCGAGCTGCTTGCAGATCCCGCTAAGTACGATGCATTTATTGCCACTCTGGCAAAATACGACGTCAGCGTTTGCGCGCTGGCGGTGCACGGCAATGCCGTACATCCCGATCCCGAAATCGCTGCATCCTATGATAAGGATTTCCGCGAGGCTGTGCTGCTGGCAGAAAAGATGGGCATTGACACGGTCATTACCTTCTCGGGCTGCCCCGGTGACGCCCCCGGTGCCAAGTACCCCAATTGGGTTACCTGCCCCTGGCCGGATGATTTCCTGAAGATCCTGGATTGGCAGTGGAACGAGATCCTGATTCCTTACTGGAAGGAAGCAGGCGCATTTGCCAAGGCGCACGGTGTGGATCACATCGCGTTTGAAATGCACCCCGGCTTCTGCGTATATAATCCCGAAACGCTGCTGAGGCTGCGTGCAGCAGTTGGTGACGTGATCGGCGCAAACTTTGACCCCTCGCACCTGGTATGGCAGGGTATGGATCCCGTGGCTGCGATTCGCGAGCTGCAGGGCGCGATCTATCACTTCCACGCAAAGGACACCAAGATCGACAAGTACAACACCGCCAAGAACGGTGTGCTGGATACCAAGCACTACGGCGACGAGATCCACCGCGCGTGGGTATTCCGTACCGTGGGTTACGGCAACGGCGAGACCTATTGGAGAGATATGGTCTCCAACCTGCGTCTGTGCGGCTATGACCGCGTGCTTTCCATTGAGCACGAGGATAGCTTGATGAGCATTGACGAGGGTCTGGCAAAGGCTGTAGCGTTCCTCAAGGACATCTGCATTTACGAGCCCAAGCCGGGCACGATGAGCTGGGCGTGAGTATGACGCACACAAGAGTGATTCTTTTTGCACTTTGCCTGCTTTGCGCGCTGCTGCTTTGCTCGTGCGATATGGACGGTCTGCTGTTTGAAGGGCAGGACGTGCAAGAGGAGCAGGACAACGTTGCCATAGGCGGGCTTGACGGCTTTGTCGGTTCCTTTGGCGGTTCCTTTGGCAACGGTGCTTATGAGATTTCGACCAATGAAAACGGTGAATACGTGATCGTGGACGAGAACGGCAACGTTGTGGGAAATTACGTGATTGTGGACGGCGCGTTCAATTCGGGCATGGTGATCACCTACGGATCGGTCTACGACCAGATCGACCGCTACGAGGCAAAGAGCTTTGTCGAGTCCGATCAGGTGACCGATTACGTCCGCATTACGGTGCGCGACTATGGCGATATTGTAATCGGTCTGCAAAGCAAGTATGCGCCCGAAACGGTCAAAAACTTCCAGTTGCTGGTGGAGAGCGGCTTTTATAATGGCTTGATCTTCCACCGTGTCATTCAGAATTTTATGATCCAGGGCGGTGGATATGACGTGGACGGCAACGTGATCCCCGCAGATACGATCGCGGGCGAGTTTACGGACAACGGCTTTAAAAACGAGCTTCGTCACGTGCGCGGCGTGGTTTCCATGGCTCGCACCATGGATCCCAACAGCGCGTCCTCGCAGTTCTTTATCTGCGATGCGGACAGCTCCCATCTGGACGGTCAGTACGCGGCGTTTGGCGTGGTGATGGCAGGCATGGAGGTCGTGGATGCGATTGCGGCAACCCAGACCAACGGCTCGGATCAGCCCGTTTCCCACGTTGTGATCGAATCGGTCACCTTTGTTTCCCCTATGGTATACAAGGTCGTCGATTAAGGCAAAGAGAGAACGAAATGAGAGAAATTTCATGGCGTTCTCTCTTTTTTTGTGCCTGTTTTGAAACAAATGTTGCAAAACGCACGGAAATGTGATATAATAACAATATACTGTTCCCATATCGCCGCGAATTTGAAAAAAGAGAGGTATCTCCCATGATCCGGATTCCCGTGTTTCCCGTAGGACAGCAGATGTTTGAAGGCTGCAGTGTCACTGTCAACCAAAGAAAGGTCAAGCCGTATCTGGCGCGCGTATCCGCTATGCCGTTCAATACCGCGTGGCCCGGTCACCAGCGCTCCGAGGAGCAAACCGAGCTTTCGGGCTTTGTGTCCGTGGAATCGGACGAGGCGCTGACCCTGAGTGTGACCTGGCAGACTCCGCCTACCAAGGTGCTGGTGCGCCCGCTCTCGCGCGGCGTGCAGGCAACTGTACAGGATTGCACAGCAACCTTTACCTTGCCCGGCTGCGGGCAGTATACGGTGGAGGCAGACGGACACCACGGAGCGTTGCACGTTTTTGTCAATCCGCTCAAGGAGACCGACGGCTTGCGCACTACCTATCGCTTTGCGGGCGGTGAGCATCGCATCGGTTCGATCGAGCTGACCGATAACGATACTGTGTACATTGATGCAGGGGCTGTGGTGTACGGTTCGTTTTACGCCATTTGCGCCGAGAATATTCGTATTCTGGGTAACGGCATCATAGACGGCAGCCGCGAGGAGCGCAACGAACAGACGGCGCTGTTGGCATACGATTATGAAACGCCTATTCCCAAGGACAGCCAGGGCATTCGTACCTTTATGCATGCGCATCGCGTGCTGCGCGGCAATTTGCGCTTCTACCGCTGTAAGAACGTGTACGTGGAGGGCGTGGTCTGCCGTGACAGCGCATCGTTTGCCATCATTGCGGCGGATTGCGAGAACGTCACGTTTGAAAACGTTAAGACGGTGGGCATGTGGCGCTACAATTCGGACGGCATTGATCTGTTCAACTGCACCAACGTCAGCGTGCGCGATTGCTTCTTGCGCAATTTTGACGATTGCATGGTCATCAAGGGCATTTGCGGCTGGGATGGCGGGTATAACCGCAATATTACGGTAGAGCGGTGCGTGCTTTGGTGTGATTGGGGCAGGGCGCTGGAGATCGGCGCTGAGACCAATGCGCCTGCATATTATCATATTACGTTCTCGGATTGTGACGTCATTCACGGCTCAACGGTCATGCTGGATATTCAGCATCACAACTGTGCCGAGATCCGCGACGTGACCTTTGAAAATATCCGCGTGGAGTACACGCAGTATCAGCAGTCCGATGTGTACCAGCATACCGACGAGCAGGAATATCGCAGCACCTCGCCTGCGCAGCATCCCGTGCTGATGAACGTGGCACTGTACGATATGGGTCTGTTCTCGGCGGACGGCACGCACGGCTGTGCGCACGATATTCTGTTCAAGGATATTTTTGTGCTGACCGATGCACCGCTGCCCATGCCCGTGTCGATCTTTACCGGACTTGACGAGCAGCATTGCGTGCGCGGTGTGCGCGTGCAGGGGCTGTATTTCAACGGCGAGCGCGTAACCGACCTGCAAAAGGCGAATTTTGTGATCGGCGCGCACGCCTATGACGTAACGCTGCAATAAAAGCCATATAAAGGAGTGGATTTTTTGTGAATGCTTTGCATTATACCTTGATCGGCGTAGGCGCTGTGGCGACGGTGGGCGCTTGCGTGGTTGCTCCGTATATTCATAAGCTGTTCCGGGCATCGTTTGGCAGAAGTCAGCCCTCGACCGACGGACAGCACGCCTATCTGGAAATGCTGCGCAAAAAGGGCTTTGACAAAGAGGTGGAGGTCGTCAAGGCGGGCTGGGATAGACTGGCAAACGCCGCGCACGAGAAGGTGTATATCACCTCGCATGACGGTCATAAGCTTTGCGCCAAGCTGTTTGCGCCCGAAAACCCCAAGGCAAGCGTGGTGCTGGTGCACGGCTACCACAGCAAGGGGGATATGGACTTTGGCACCGTGTACGATTTTTACGCGCAGCAGGGCATTGCCATGCTGATCGTGTATCAGCGCGCGCACGGCGAAAGCCAGGGCAAGTATTTGACTTTTGGCGCAAAAGAGCGCTTTGACATTCGCGATTGGTGCCGCTATCTGGTGGAGCGCTACGGAGAGGAGCACAGCATCATTCTGGACGGCGTTTCCATGGGCTGCGCAACCGTGCTGCTTGCCTCCTGCCTGCCCGATATTCCGCCGCAGGTCAAGGCGGTCATCGGCGATTGCGGCTATGCATCTGCAAAAGGACAGATCGCGCAGGTGGTCAGGGAGGATCTGCACCTGCCTGCCTTTGCCGTTCTGCCCGTCACCACCCTGCTTTGCCGTTTACACGGCGGCGCGTTTTTAGGGGATGCCGAGGTGGAAAGGGAGCTGAAGAAAGCCAAGATCCCCACGCTGTTTGCGCACGGTCTGGCAGATGATTTTGTGCGTCCGTACAATTCGGAGCGCAATTTTGCCGCCTGCAGCGCACAATACAAGCGCCTTTGCATGTTTGAGGGTGCTCCGCACGGTATGAGCTACCTGCTTCATAAAGAGGAATACGAAAAAGAAATACTGGCAATGCTGCGATATGCAGGGGTGCTGGAATAAAGTGCATAAAAATGAGCCGATCGCACGTGCGATCGGCTCGTTTTTTTAACGTGTTTTTTTCTTGGTTGCCAACCAGGCAAAGCCGGTCAACAGTAGGAGGACTGCGGCGCTTGCATTTGCCTTGCAGCCCGTGGGGGAGGTTGCCATATCCTGCTCGCCCTCATCCAAAGGCGGCTCGGTCTCTGCCTCGGTGGGCTCGGGAATGGGCTCGCCCGTGGAGAGCAGCAGCGAGAATACGGTCATGTTATGGTCGGAGGGGTGGGGCACGTTTTCAATGGCGGGGCCGCCAACCTGCTTGTAGGAGTCCACCCAAACGGTGCTCTTGGAAATGATGCAGTGGTCAATGGGCAGTCGGGTCTGGAAATCCGACGAGTATTCGCCCCACTTGTTGTAAGTGCCGTGCAGATTGGTCACGGTCGTGCGGTAGCGTGCGTCTGCCAGATCGCCCGAGGTCAGAATGTCGTACGATTCGCGAGTCTGGTTGGAGTTCCAGTCACCCAGCATGATGATCGAGCGGTCGCCTGCAATGGCGTGCGCGCGCTCATAGATCAGCTGTGCGGAAAGTGTGCGGACCTCCTCGCTCTTGGCGTCCAGATGCGCGCCCATGAGCAGAAATTCCACGCCGCTTGCCTTATCCTTGAGCACGGCGTAGTTGATGCAGCGCGCCATGTCGCCGGTCAAGCCGCCATCCCATTTGGAAGATCCCTTCTTGTCGGGCGTGTTGGAGCACCAGAAGCGGTTTTTCTCCACCACGTCAAAGCGATCTGTCTTCCAGAGCAGCAGGGAATTGAGATCCCATTTGGTTTTGCTCAGCGTGGCGTGGAAGTCTCTGCCCGCGCTGGAGTAGCCGTATGCGGTGTAGCCGTTCTTCTCACAGAACGCAAGAATGTATTCCTGCCATGCAAAGTTGACCTCGCACAGCACGATCAGATCGGGATCCGCTGCCTCAATCAAGGCAAACGCCTCGTCCTGTCGGTCTGCGATAAAGGGAATGTCCTCGTAATCGTTCGGAATACCGGATGCGCAAATGTTGTATTCCACCGCCTTGATCGGAATGGTGAGCGTGTTGGGCACAAGCTCAGGGTTGTTTGCGATCTGGTTATCGTACAGCGTGCCGGGGCGGGGGAGCGCCGCGCCCATGCAGCTGCCGTCCGTGCCAAATACCACGGCGCGGTTGTTGCGGTTGTAGTAGAGAGCGTCGTAGGTCACCGAGGCAACCTGTCCGCCGCAGCACAGCTCCATGGTGGCGTGGGTGGATTCCTTATCCAGCTTAAAGTCCTTGTTGCTGACCACGTAGAGGTGGTTCTTGTCCAGCACGTCGGCAATGCCGTTGAGCTCTGCGAACGCTTCATATACCGCCGCGGCTTGCTCTGCGGTGTTGTCAAGTCCGATCAGGGGCCAGTTTTTGTTGTAGTGCACGATCACGGCAACCTCGCCCGGAGCAAGGACGGGAGTATCTCCCGCGCAGAACAGCGCGCCCGATTCAAGCTTGCTGCCGTCATCCGCGCAGTAGGTAAGCGAAAGCTCCGCTAAGGAGATGGTGCGGTCGGTAGGGTTGTAAATTTCGGTGTAGGGGAACATATCGGCTGTGTCCTCAACGTTCTGGTCTCCCTCTTTCCATTCGGGATTAAAGCAGATCTCGGTGATCAGCAGCCCCTTGCCCTCGGGGGGCGTTTCGGCAAGGGCAGTCAAGGGGGAAAGCAACGTCAGCACGCAAAGCATTGCGGCAATCAAGGTCAGGTTCTTCATAGCAGATCAATCTCCTGTCAGCTTGGGGCAAGTCTCGCCTGCCTTATAGGCTGCGATGTATTGCTTCATCCATTGATAGTACGTATCGCCGTGGCCGCCCTCCATGGGCTCAATGTCGCGGCTGTATTCCTGGTTGTAGTTGTCTACAAAATGCGTCTGTCCGTCCACAATAAAGCGTTGTGCTGCCCATTCGTTCCACCAGGTGATGGTTACCACCTTGGGGTGTACGCGGAAGGCTTCCTTCCATTGGTCGTAGAAGAATTTACCGCCGTTTCTGCCGTGTGCGGTGGGCATGGACATGTAGGTTTCCTGCGAGGCAACCGCAACCGAGATCTGCTCAGCCACACCGTCCTTTTCGTAGGCTGTGCCTCTGTTTTTGATATTCAAAAATCTCCAGCATTTCTCCGTGGTCAAGCCCCACATATGTCGCACGGTAAAGAGCTCGGGGTAGGGGAAGGTGTCTGTGCTTTGCGTATAGATCATGAAGGGCTTGCCCTCCCAGTACACAAAGCAATCGGCATAGGGGTTGTTTTCGGTGTAATAGCGGTTGTAGAGCTCGCGGATCATGGGACCCTTGGATTCACCGCACCAGCAAACGATATAAGGGGTGCGGTAGCCCTCGGCGCGCAGCTCCAGCGTAGCACGGCAAAGCGTGTCTAAGGGGTCAAACATCCAGGTCTTGCCCATAGCGGTGTTGGAAATGTAGCCGTCATTTGCGTTGGTGTAGTCCAGAATAATAAAGTCCACGTTGGCTTCACCCAAGAGAATGAGGTTGTTCTTGGCAGCCGTCAGATCGGTAGAGCGGTAGTAGCCCTGTGCGGGCTTTGCCCAGTAGTGGAAGGCGTGCACGTTGCCCCAATCGCGCTTACCCTCCAGCACCTGGGTAATGTTGTTGAAATCGGTAACGGGCTCGGTTCCGGTGCCGAGAATGCCGTCAAACCAAACCGAGTAGCAAATGCTGACAAGGTCAGTCTTGTCGGTCATGTCAAGTCCGGGGGTCACGCCCTCGTCGGGGACTGCGGTAATAGTGGTTTCCACGCGATAATCCTCCTTCTGGCAGGCGTAAACGTTCAGGTTATCGATCACGCTGCTGCCCATATGTGTAAAGAAAACGAAATATTCGCCTGCGTAGTGGCTCATATTGTTGTCGGTCTGCGCCACCTGCTCGCCGGCACCGTTGTATACGGTCAGTGTGGTATTGTCCATGGTGGTCTTGACCAGCAGCTGTCTCTCTCCGCCGTCATATGTGCCGTACACGTAAGTGGTATAGTCCTCGGTGCATACAATATCCACGTGCTGCATATCGGCAAAGCCCTTGGGGATCTTGACCGAGGCAAAGCCTGCAGGCCAGCCGCCGCCTGTGCCGCCAATGATTGTGATCACGTCGTTTTGTGAGAACGAGAACCAAAGCCCGTCACCGGGGGAATCGGGGATCTTGCCCGAGTAATTGGAAACGTAGCAGCCAATAAAGGTAGAGATCCAGGTATGCGTGCCCGTGCTTGCGGCATTGGGAGCAAAGCTCTTGATGTCCAGAGAAAGCTGCACCTGGTGGTAATTCTTCACCGAGGCGGGGGCGAGAGGCGACCAGGTCGACCAGCCCTTGCCGTATTCCTTGCCGTCGTGGATAAAGTGCATCTGCCCGTCCATGATTGTGGCAAGATTTTGGTCGCGATAGGCGATCTTGCCGTCTGCGGTCTTGTCGCCGTCGTCAAAGTTGGCGCTCAGCAGCGTGGCAACGCCGTGGGTATTGGCATCCACCACCTGACCAAGCAGGGCGGTATCAAAGCCCTCCACCGCAATCTGGGTCTCGGTTTTGACGTAGCTCATGCCGGGGTAGTAGTCAATCTCACCCGAAACGGGCGCGTTGGTCTGGCTTTCGCTTGGTGCTTCGGAATCGGCGCTGCTCCCGGTCTCTGCGGGGGCAGAGGTATCGGTTTGCGCGCTGTCGGGGAGCTCTTGCCCGGGCTGCACGGTGCAGGCAATGAGCGAGAGGAGCAAGCAAAGGGTGAGCGCGATCAAGCGCGGGGAATGGATCAATCGTTTCATAGGTCCGCTTCCTTTCCATTAATTTTCTACAGTTTTATTATAATCGAAATGCTTGAATTTGTCAATGTGTATAAAGTGTAAAAACTTGCAAGTCACTTGACAAACCGCCCTTATATGCTTTATAATACAGTTAATAGTTCACAAAGAAACAATAAAGGAGCGAGCATGCTTTATTCCGAATGGCTTGGGAAAATATACGTTATGGAGCAGTTTTTGCAGGAATGCATCACACCTGTGTGCAAGGAGTACCATCTGAGCGGCACAGAGATGACAGTATTGCTGTTTTTGTATAACAATCCCAATCAAAACACGGCAACCGACATTGTTAAATACAGCCGTCTGGCAAAAGCCAATATTTCCAAGGCGGTGGAGCACCTGATGCGCAGGGATCTTTTAGTGCGTATTCGCGACACGCAGGATCGCCGCGTGGTGCACCTTTGCCTGACCCCGACTGCCGAGTGCATCATGCCCGATCTGCTGGGTGCCTCCGAGCAGTATCTGCGCGGCATTTTTGAGGGCTTTACGCCTGAGGAGATGCACACCTTTTCCAGGCTTAACAACCGTCTGGCGCTCAACGCCGAAAAGAAATTGCAAAATAAAAAATAAACCACACATCTCAAAACACAAGGAGAATACACATGAAAGAACTGCATCTGATCTGTAATGCGCACCTGGATCCCGTTTGGCAATGGGATTGGAACGAGGGTGCAACCGCTGCGCTGGCAACCTTTTATTCGGCAGCCGAGCTGGCAGGGGAATATGATTACATTTTCTGCCACAACGAGGCGCTTTTGTACCAGTGGATCGAACGCTACGATCCTGCGCTGTTTGCGCGCATCGGGGAGCTGGTCAAGGCAGGCAAGTGGCATATTATGGGCGGCTGGTACGTGCAGCCTGACTGCAATCTGCCCAGCGGCGAGGGCTTTGTGCGCCAGATCGAAACGGGCTTGACCTATTTTAAGGAAAAGTTTGGCGTGCGTCCTACCACCGCCGTCAACTTTGACTCGTTTGGTCACACGCAGGGACTTGTACAGATCCTTACCAAGACCGGCTATGACAGCTACATCTTCTGCCGTCCTCTGACGGGAATGATGGAGCTGCCGCACATGTTCTTTGAGTGGAAGGGCTTTGACGGCTCCAGCGTCAAGGCGGCGAGATTTGAGGACGATACCATTTACTGCTCGGATCTGGGTAAGGCGGTCAGCGCCATCAAGCGCAAGATGCGCCCCTGGGAGCAGGAGGACGTGGCGTTTGCACTCTGGGGCATTGGCAACCACGGTGGCGGACCTTCGCGTAAGGATTTGCGCGAGGTAGGCGAGATGATCGAGGAGGAGCTTGGCAACGGCGTTAAGATCATGCACTCCACCCCCGAGCAGTTCTTTGCGGCTGCTACCCCCAAGGCAAGCGTGGACGGCGCGCTGCAGCCCTGCTTTGTCAAGTGCTATTCCTCGGTCAGCGCACTCAAGCGCCGCTATGCTGAGCTGGAGGATAAGTTCCTGATGACCGAAAAGATCTGCGCACGCGCGGCAATGGAGACCGATTTCGTGTACGATAAGGCAGCCATGGACGAGGCACAGCGCATTATGGCGATGGTACAGTTCCACGACGTACTGGCAGGCACCAGCATCATCGAGGGCAACGTTTCCTCCATGCGCAAGGCAGATTACGCGCTGGAAATTCTGGACGAGCAGTTCTCCCGCGCCTTCTTCAAGCTGTTCGAGGGCTGGACGCGCGGCGCAGGCGGCGAATATCCCTTTGCAGTATGCAATCCTCATCCGTACGAGATCGACGGCGTGTTCGACCTTGAAATGCTGCTTTTGAATGCGATCGGCTCTATGGGTCCTACAATGTATCACCTTGAGGTGCGCGATGAGAACGGCGTTTGCGTCTCGCAGCTGATCAAGGAAAGCTCCACCATCAATATGGATAGAAGAAAGAGAGTGGCAGTACGTGCCAAGCTGGCGCCTATGTCGCTGACCCGCTTTGACGTCAAGGTCAGCGTGGTGGATCGCGTGCCCGTGGACAAGACGCCCCAGATCTCGTTTGATCTGGGCGGCGGCGTGCATGCCGACTTCTGCGAGAAGTGCGGCGCTATGTCGGGTCTTGCGTTGGACGGCAAGCAGTATCTGGATGGCGGCATCGTGCCGGTGTCCTACAGCGACAATGCCGATCCTTGGGGCTGGTGGCTCAAGACCATGAGCAATGACCTTGCGCGCCTGGAGTGCAAGACCTCGATGCGCGTCATTGAGCGCGGCGACGTGCTGACGCGCGTAGAGAGCGAATACACCACCGGCAAGTCGGACGTGCGCGTGGGATATACGCTGTACAACGATCTGCCTTACGTAGACGTGAAGGTCAACGTATCCTGGAACGACGCGGGCAAGGGACTCAAGCTGGAGATCCCGCTCAAGGAGATCGGCAAGTTTATCGGTCAGACCGCGTTTGGTACGCAGGAATACGAGCAGGATCTGGAGCAGTGCTCGCAGCGCTTTGTAGCGGTGGAGAACGGCGATAAGATGCTGGCAGTCTTTAAGAGCGGCGCATACGGCTGCTCGGTAGAGAACGGAAAGCTGTACGTCACGCTGCTCAACGGCTCGGTCTACTGCGCACATCCCGCAGGCGATCTGCCCATTCTGCCCGATGAGAGATATTACGATTACATCGATCTTGGCGTGCACGAGTTCTCGTTCCGCGTGGAGATCTGCGATAAGGAGGAGCTGGAGCGCAAGGCAACCGAGTTCTCGCAAAAGCCCTACACCCTCAACGTTTACCCGCACGGTGACGGCACTGTCATCAAGGGCTCGCCCATCACGCTGTCGGATCCCAACGTCACGCTGTCCTGCTTCCGCCAGATGGATGCGGATACGTACATGATCCGCCTGTTCAACAACCTGGATGCAGAGCGCAAGTGCACCTGCACGGTCAAGGGCGAGGCGATCGAGCTGTGCTTTGGCAAGTACGACGTCAAGACGCTGCTGTACAAGAACGGCACGCTTTGCGAGCATGATTCCATGCTGGCGATTTGAAATACATAAAAATGAAAAGGCAGTTCAGCAGAACTGCCTTTTGATATGTGATTGGTGCGGACAGTCGAGGACGCCTGTCCCTACAAAAAAGCATTATTTCAATCTCGGCTTCCAATGCGCACTCTTATAATACCGCTTGGTCAGCACGGACAGGCTTTGCAGGGTTTGCTTGATGCGAAACCGCTTGGAATGCTTTGCAAAATACTCCGAGGGCATATCCGAGAGCGACAGGGGTGCGTAAAAATGCCCCTCGTAGACCTTATAGCGGTTCAAATTGCGCGCCAGTCCGCGGATCGAATAAAAACGGTCCGAAGAAATGCCCGCGCCCGTCATACCGATCACCTCGGTGGCAAAATCCACGCAGGTGTGGCATCGCTCAAGGGCGACGCGTCGGCGGAACAGAAAGGTCAGCGCACCGATGTAGTTATATACGTAATCCTGTGCCTCTGCCTCGTAGGCTTGCAGGTGCGCGCGGATAGTCGCGTGCATCTCGTCAGTCACGGGAATGGCGCAGATCTGTACCGATGCGGCAATATTGCGCCGCAGGTAGCGTTCGGGCGTTTCCACCACAAAGCCACCGCAAAAGGGGGTGTCCTCGTAGCGGCGGGCAAACGAGTAAAGCGTCTGCATGTTGCCGTCCAAGGCGATTGACACGTGATTATAGCGGTGGTGGGTAAAGGCGCGGATAAATTTTGCGATCATATATTGCGTGGAGGAAAACACCACGTAAACGTATTTGGGGGAGTCGGTCATAGCAGCTCCTTTTTATGAGTAAAACATGATAATACCGATCAGATTGGTGGCAAGATTGGACGCCATATGCACGAAATACGAGGGCAGCAGACTTTCGGTCTTATGGTTGAGAAAGGCGAAGATCGCACCGCCGATCGCCATGCCCAAAAGGGACAGCGCAAAAATGACGGGCGAGAGCCAACCGTCCATAAACGCAACGTGATAGGCGGAAAAGAGCAGGGCACTTGCCACGTAGGCAAAGGGGAGCCCGAGCGGACGCAGAGAGAAAAAGCAAAAGCCGCGGAAGAAAAATTCCTCCAAAAAGGAGTTGATCAGCGCAATATACAGCGCGACGAAGATAAAATTCTCGCGCGTCACGCCCGCGTCTGCTGTCACCGAATCGGTTACGGATGAAAAATCAATGAAATTGCGCAGCGCAAAAAATGCGATCATGATCACGGAAAAAATGCCCACGGCAAGGGGCGCGATCAGCTTTGCGTGCTGTCCCTTGAGCGAGAACAGCTTTTTGGGCGCAAAGGATTTTGTCGAGATCAGGCAAATGATGGGGATCGCACCGAACAGTACCAATTTGATGGCACTTTTGACGGCATACGGCGGCGAGAGGATCGCGTCAACCAAGCCCATGCAGACGCAGAGCGAGAGCGAGAGCACCAGTACGGCTATTGCGTTTTTCTTGGATTTTTCCATAGTATCGCCTCCGTTTTCTTTCTCTCATTATAGCATATTCTTCTTGTTGCGTCAAGATTTTTCTTTGGCTTATGTATTTGGCAAAGAAAACGCCCCGAAATCCCCCGGATTCCGTTGCTTTTTCTATGCGGCTTACGCGGTCACAATGCTGTCAGCCTTTTGCAGACCCAGCTTTTTGACGGCGTCCTCGCGCATCTTGTATTTGAGGATCTTGCCAGCCACGTTCATGGGGAAGGAATCCACAAAATCAATGTACTTGGGCACCTTGTGGCGCGCCATGTGATCGAGAATATAGCCCTTCATTTCCTTTTCGGTCATACTCTCACCCTCCTTGAGGATGATGCAAGCCATAATTTCCTCGCCATACTGCTCATCGGGCACGCCGATGACCTGTACGTCCTTGACCTTGGGATGGGTATAAATGAATTCCTCGATCTCCTTGGGATAGATGTTCTCGCCGCCGCGGATGATCATATCCTTGAGTCGACCGGTGATACGGAAGTTTCCGTCCTCGGTCATGGCAGCAAGGTCACCCGTGTGCAGCCAGCCGTCCTTGTCAATGGCGGCAGCGGTTGCGCGGGGCATCTTGTAATATCCTTTCATAATGTTATAGCCGCGGGCTACGAACTCGCCGTTCTGACCAACGGGCATCTCCTCACCGGTTTCGGGGTCGACTACCTTGCACTCGATCTCGGGCAGGGCGCGTCCAACCGTACCAACGCGCACCTCAAGCGGGTCGTTGGTCGAGGACATGGTGCAGCCGGGAGACGCCTCGGTCTGACCGTACACGATGGTGATCTCGCTCATGTGCATCTTGTCTACCACGTCGCGCATGACCGAAATGGGGCAGGGGCTGCCTGCCATAATGCCGGTACGTACGTGCGAGAAGTCGGTCTTGGCAAAATCGGGGTGCTCGAGCAGGGCAATGAACATGGTGGGTACGCCATGGAATGCGGTAATGCGCTCCTGGTGAATGCACGCCAGAGCAGGACGGGGAGAGAAGTAGGGCAGCGGGTAGATCGAAACGCCGTGCGTCATGGATGCGGTCATTGCAAGCACCATGCCAAAGCAATGGAACATGGGCACCTGAATCATCATGCGGTCGGCGGTGGAAAGATCCATGCGGTCGCCGATGCACTTACCGTTGTTGACAATGTTGTAGTGCGTCAGCATAACGCCTTTGGGGAATCCGGTCGTGCCCGAGGTGTACTGCATGTTGCAGACGTCGTGCGGAGAAACGCCGGCTGCCACGCGGGCAAGCTCCTCGCGGGGGGTACCGTTCGAGTAGGTCATCGCCTGCTCCCAGGTCAAAGCGCCCTTTTCCTCAAAGCCGCAGGTGATCACGCGGCGCAAGAAGGGCAAGCGCTTGCAATGCAGCGCCTCGCCTGCGGGCGTGGTCTCCATTTCAGGGCAAAGCTCGCGAATGATGGCACGGTAGTTGGAGTCACGGTAGCCGTCTACCATGATCAGCGTGTGGGTATCGGACTGACGCAGGAGGTATTCTGCTTCGTGGATCTTGTAAGCGGTATTCATGGAAACCAGCACCGCGCCGATCTTGGTCACCGCCCAGAAGGCGATATACCACTCGGGCACGTTGGTTGCCCAAACTGCTACGTGGCTGCCCGGACGAACGCCCAGCGAGAGCAGGGCACGTGCGCACTTGTCCACGTCGCGGCGGAACTGTGCGTAGGTTCTGGTGTAGTTGAGCGTGGTGTACTTGAAGGCATACTGGTCGGGGAACAGCTCGACCATGCGGTCCAGTACCTGCGAGAAGGTCATGTCGATCAGCGTGTCCTTTTTCCACACGTACTTACCCGTGTGCGCGTTGTTATCATAGAGGTGGTCCTGCGCACGTGAGGTGTCGAAAAAACGCTCCATGTAGGTGGCAAACTGGGTCAGAATGATCTCGGGATCGTCAATGTCCGCGATCCAGGCGGGATCCCACTCCAGCGAGATAAAGCCGTCGTAGTTGACCGAGGAGAGTGCACGGATCAGGTCCGTCATGGGCAGGTCGCCCTCGCCCATAAAGCAGTATTCGCCATTCTTGGCGTCGCGCACGTGGACGTGCTTGACGTAAGCGCCCAGGTTGGTAATGGTGGTCTCGGGCGACTCGCCTGCCACAAGGCAGGTGTTGTACATATCCCAAAGCGCGCCCAGGCTGTCACTTGCAAAGCGGTTGAGGATCTCGCGCAGCGAATCGGTATGCGCAAAGCATCCTGCCGTCTCCAGCAGCAGCGTAACGCCCATTTCCTGCGCATAGGGCAAGAGAGGCGCGATATTGTTGCAAACGATATCAAAGCAATCCGTGCCGTCGGTGCGCGTGTGCACGCGGACGTAAGGAACGCGGAAGGCAGCCGCCAGTGCGATGTAGGAGCGCAGCGTTTGCACGCAAGCCTCTCCATCGGGGGCAGAAATATCGGCAGATGTATCAAAACAAACGGGGGTGATGCGGCGGTCGATCAGCGTGTGCAGCGTGCTTCTGGCGCACGAAGCGTCAAAGGGCTGACCGGGCGCACCTAAGGTATCGGCAACGTCATAAAGCTCCAGACCCTGCATACCCGTGGCATCGCACAGGGAAAGCAGGTCGGCATAGGAACATGCCGTCCATTTTCTGTTGGAAAACGAGAGCTTCACGCCAGTGCCTCCTCATATACGATCTTGTTGAGCGCATCCAGATATGCGCGGATGGACGCACCGATGATGTCGGTGGAAACGCCCTGGCCTGCCTGCAGACCGCGCTCGGAGCGCAGCTTGACCAGCGCAGAGCCAACTGCCTCGCGACCCTCGGTCACGGCGTGGATCTGGAAATCGTCCAGCTCGTAGTGGTGGCCAACGATCTGCTCCAGCGCCTTGAAGGCAGCGTCGATCGGACCGTCGCCCAGGGAGATCGCCTGCAGCGTCTTTTCGCCCTTTGCCACGGTGATGTGCGCAGAGGAGGAGAAGGTGTTACCGCTATTGATCACGTAGGTGACCAGCTTATAGGTAGAGGGCACCTGCATGGCAACGGCTGCCACAATGGTGTCCAGCTCGCGCGAGCCAATGGTCTTGCTCTGCGCGATGCTCTTGCATTCCTCGTATACGCGGTTAGCGTCCTCGGCGGAAAGCGTGTAGCCCAGCTTTGCCACCTCGGCAAGCACGGTGTGCTTGTCTACGTTTGCGTCCAGAACCAGGCCCTCCCCCTCGGTAGCAAGCGCGGTATCCAGCTTGCCGCTTGCCTTTTTGTCAAACAGGCGTGCGGTATCGGCAGCGCAGGTCTTTGCCTCGGTGTAGAGTACGCAGGTGCTCACGCCCAGCGCCTCGGATCTCTGCGCGAGAATGGAAAGCGTTGCAGCGGTGCTCGGTGCCTGATTGCCTGCGCAGCACAGATCGATCTGTCCAACGCCTGCAGAGAGAGATTCCAGTACGGTGGCAAGCGCCAGACCGCAAGCGTCCGAGCAGGAAAGACCCAGCGTGACGTTTGCCAGCTCGGGTACGTCAGCCTTGAGCTTTTGTACAAAAACGATCATATCTGCGGGCAGGGCATAGCCCTCGGGATCGCAGATGGTGACGGTGGTTGCACCTGCCTCGATCGCTGCCTTGATGCAGCCGGTCAGAATGGCATAGTCGCCGCGAATGGCGTCCTCCGCCACGAATTCCACGTTTTCGCACAGCGCGCGTGCCGCAGAAATACCCTTTTGCACGGTCCCCGCTGCGTTTGCGGGCTTGATGTGATATAAGAACTCCAGCTGTGCCTGCGAGGTGGGTAGCGCCAGCGCGAGCTTTTTGTTCTTTGCCGCGCTGATCGAGGCGTATACCTCCTCGGCATCCGAGCCGTCGTGCTTGACGCGTGCGCAGAGCACCGTGTCGGTAATGACCGACGCTACGGTGCGCGCCAGCAGCGCGTCTGCCTTGTGGCTCTTGATCTGGGGCAGCGTGATCTGCGAGACGTGCATCTTGCCCAGCAATCTGGCAGCCTGCACCTTTTCGCGGAACGAGAGCTGGTCTGCGGCAAGCTTTGTGCAGAGAGTGATATCGTTAATAATGAGATTGCGCATGGCAGTGTACTCCGTTAGTTAGATTTCTAAGATCCATCCCTTGGTATCCTGGATCTTGCCCCATTGAATACCGGTCAGGGTATCGTACAGGGACTGGGTGACAGCGCCGATCTTGCCGCCGCTGACGGGGTAGCGAACGCCGCCGTAGCAAAGCTCGCCAATGGGGGAAACAACTGCTGCCGTGCCGGTACCCCAAGCCTCTTCCAGCTTGCCTGTCTGTGCAGCCTCGATCAGCTCGTCTACGCTGATACGGCGCTCGCTGACAGAATAGCCTGCGTCACGCAGCACCTCCAGGCAGGACTTTCTGGTAATACCGGGCAAAATCGAGCCGGTCAGCGCGGGGGTGACAATTTCGCCGTCGATCTTGAACATAACGTTCATCGCGCCGACTTCTTCGATGTACTTGCGCTCCACGCCGTCCAGCCAAAGCACCTGCGAGTAACCCTGCTTTTCAGCCTTGTCGCCGGCTCTGGTGCTGGCAGCGTAGTTGCCGCCGCACTTGATGTGACCCGTGCCACCCTTGACAGCGCGGACGTCCTCACCCTCGATCATGATCTTAACGGGGTTGATGCCCTCCTTGTAATAGGAGCCGCTGGGGGAAGCGATGATCATAAAGACTGCTTCGTTTACGCCGTGTACGCCAAGGTAGGGGTCGTTACCGAACATAAAGGGGCGGATGTAGAGCGAGGTGCCCTCGGTGTGAGGGACCCAAGCCTGCTCGTGGCGCACAAATTCGGTGTAGCACTGCAGCGCATCCTCTTCGGGAATGGTGGGCAGGCACAGCCTTTCTGCGCTGACGTTCATGCGGCGAATGTTTTCCATGGGACGGAACATCTGCACCTTGCCGTCGGACAGGCGGCGGTAAGCCTTAAGCCCCTCAAAGATCTCCGCGCCGTAGTGCAGCACGGTAGCAGCGGGGTGCAGCGCAATGGTGCCAAAGGGCACGATGCGCGCATTGTGCCAGCCCTCTTGCTTGTTATAGTCCATCATGAACATGTGGTTGGTAAAGTATCTGCCAAAGCCGAGCTTGCTGTCCTCGGGAAGCTCCCAGGTCTGCTCGTTTTCAATGATTTTGATATCCAACATGGCAATATCTCCTTAAGCCTTGTATTCGTAGCCCAGCTTGATGGCGTTCAGATTCTGCTCGATCAGGTTGGCTCTCTTGGCGCTGACGACCTTGCCCATAGCGGCTTCCAGGTACTCCATGCCAAGCTCGGGGTATTCGGCAAGCACCTTGCCGAGAATGATCATGTTTGCCAGCGTGGGAATGCCCATCTCGTTGGCAATCTGGGTTGCGGGAATGTAGTATGCGTCTACGTCCTCGCGCTCGATCTTACGGGTGATCAGCGTGCTGTCCACAAAGATCTTACCGCCGGGCACGACGGCTGCCTCGTACTTGTCAAGCGAGGGCAGGTTCATGGCAACCAGACAGTCGGGGGTAGCCACGATGGGCGAGCCGACGGGGGTGTCGCTTACGATAATGGAGCAGTTTGCCGTACCGCCGCGCATTTCGGGGCCGTAGGAGGGCAGCCAGCTGACCTGTTTATCGGCAATCAGACCCTGATACGCCACGATCTTGCCAAGGAACAGAACGCCCTGGCCACCAAAGCCTGCAATCAACATCTGTAAGGTTTTCATGCCTGTGCGTCCTCCTTCTTCTGTGCATCGCGGTCACGGTATACGCCCAGAGGATAGTAGGGCAGCATGTTCTCGTTAGCCCACTGCATTGCCTTTTCGGGCGTCATGCCCCAGTTGGTCGGGCAGGTGGAGATGACCTCAACCAGCGAAAAGCCCTTGCCATCCACCTGATTCTGGAACGCCTTGAGGATCGCCTTCTTCGCCTTGCGGATGCCTGCAACGCTGGTGACGGCAACGCGCTCGATGTACTGCGGGCCTTCCAGCTGCGAGAGCATCTCGGAAACCTTAACGGGGAAGCCGCAATGATCGGTATCTCTGCCGTAGGGAGAGGTCTGGGTGACCTGACCGGGCAGCGAGGTGGGAGCCATCTGACCGCCGGTCATGCCGTAGATGGCGTTGTTGATGAAAATAACGGTAATATTCTCGTTACGTGCAGCGGCGTGTACCGTCTCTGCCATACCGATGGAAGCAAGGTCGCCGTCACCCTGATAGGTGAATACCACGTTTTCGGGGTTGGCTCTCTTAAGTCCGGTTGCAACGGCGGGAGCGCGTCCGTGTGCAGCCTCCACCATATCGCAATTGAAATAGTTATATGCCATAACCGAGCAGCCGACGGGCGCAACGCCTACCGTTTTACCCTCAATGCCAAGCTCGTCCATGACCTCAGCCACCAGTCTGTGCACAATACCGTGCGTGCAGCCGGGGCAGTAATGCATGGTCATATCCGCAAGTGCGTGCGGTCTTTTGAAAACTACCATGATCAGTTACCTCCTGCAATGCTTTGAATGCTTGCCAGTACCTGTTCGGGAGAGGGGATCATACCGCCCGCTCTGTTGCACAGATATACGGGACGAATGCATTCCTCGGCAAGACGAATGTCGTCGATCATCTGTCCCATGGACAGCTCGACCGAAATAAATGCCTTAACCTGATCGGCGGCCTTACGGAACGCCTGCTTGGGGAAGGGCCAGAGCGTGATGGGACGGATCATACCCACCTTGATGCCCATCTCGCGGGCAGCGATGACTGCGTTCTTGGAAACGCGAGCGGCAATACCGAATGCCGCGATGCAGATCTCTGCATCCTCCATCATAAATTCCTCGTACATGACCTCGTTCTCTTCTACCAGGCGGTAGCGGTCGAAGCGGTCAAAGTTCTGCTGCTCGAGCTCCTCGGGAATCAAGGAGAGCGAGTTGACGATATTGTGCTTTCTCTCCAGCTTGGTACCGGTGACCGCCCAGGGCTTTTCCACCGTGGTGGGCTTGATGTCGGCAAGCGAGACGGGCTCCATCATCTGACCCATAGTACCGTCGGCAAGGATCATGGAGGTCATGCGGTATTTGTCGGCAAGGTCAAAGCCCTTAACGGTCAGCTCTGCCATTTCCTGTACCGAGCTGGGAGCCAGCACGATCAGGTGGAAGTCGCCGTGACCGCAGGAGCGGGTTGCCTGGAAATAATCGGACTGAGAGGGCTGGATACCGCCAAGGCCGGGGCCGCCGCGCTGGACGTTGACGATCAGCGCAGGCAGGTCAGCGCCTGCCAAGTAGGAAATGCCCTCGCTTTTCAGCGAGATTCCGGGGGAGGACGAAGAGGTCATAACTCTCTTGCCCGTAGCGGCAACGCCGTAGACCATGTTGATAGCAGCGATCTCGCTTTCAGCCTGCAGGAAGCAGCCGCGGATCTTGGGCATCTTTTTTGCCATGTATGCCGCAATTTCGGTCTGGGGGGTGATGGGGTAGCCGAAATAGTGACGGCAGCCTGCCATAATAGCAGCCTCGGCAATGGCTTCATTGCCTTTCATAAGTACCTTATCAGACATGTTTCGCTCCTCCTTATCTTTCTACCGTGATCACGCAGTCCGGGCAGATCAGAGCGCAGCTTGCGCAGCCCACGCAGGCGGATTCATCGGTGATTTGGGCAGGGCAATGGCCCTTGGAGTTGATTTTGTCTTTGGCGATGTGCAAAAGCTTTTTGGGACAGTTTGCCACGCAAAGTCCGCAGCCCTTGCATCTCTCGACGTCAATAGTGAGTTTTGCCATAGTAGGGGTCCTCCGTATGTAAAATCAATAATATTTCTTCTGTAGGGTAATGGGGAAGGGGTTTTGCACGCGATGCGCCAGCTCGGACGCCAGACGCTCTTCAAAGGCGGTCATCACCAGCGGCAGCCCGGTCAGCTCGCAAAGCTTTTGCACGTAGCCTTGGGAGGAGAGCACGGTGTCCGCATCGGTAAATTCGCCCAAGTGGGAGTTGTTGGCAATGGCGGTCACGGGCAGCTTGCAGGCATGCTCGATCTCGCGCAGCACCTCAAGGGCGTCCTCGGGGTCGGGGGTCAGCGCGCGATAGGCGTTGGCAACAAAGATCATTTCAAAGTCGTTCTCCTCGCGTATCATGGGCACGTATCTGCCCAGCGCCACCGCGCCGCGGTCATCGCCGCCCACGTCAAGCACCGCCAGGCGATCCTTGTGCTCAAAGATGCCGTAAAACGAAGCGGGCATGGCGGGTGCGTCCAGATTGGTGTTGGCGTAAGGGGAGGAGAGCGTTTGAATGCCGAGCGCTTGCAGCTCGTCTTCGCTGTCCTTGGAGCGGAAGTAGGGGTTAACGATGTCCATATCTGCCAGCACCACGCGCTCACCCTGCCTGTGCAAGTGCATGGCGTAATTGACTGCCAGATTGGTTTTTCCGCTGCCGTAATGTCCCACGAACAAGGTAATGCGTTTTTGCTTCATTACAGCTTGTTACGAATGATCTTGCCGCTGGTAGTTTTGGGCAGGCTTTCGCAGAAGACCACGATTCTGGGGTATTTATAGGGGGCGGTACGCGACTTGACGTACGCCTGAATTTCTTTCTTAAGCTCCTCACAGGGCTGCTTGCCGCCCGTGAGCACGATGCTTGCCTTAACGACCTGGCCGCGAATTTCATCGGGTGCTGCGCTGACGCCGCATTCCAGTACGTAAGGCAGCTCCATGATGACGCTCTCGATCTCAAACGGGCCAATACGGTAACCGGAGGACTTGATAACGTCATCCACGCGGCCGACGTACCAGTAGTAGCCGTCCTCGTCGCGCCATGCCACGTCACCGGTGTGGTAGTAGCCGTCGTGCCATACCTCTGCGGTCTTCTCGGGAGCGTTGTAGTAGCCCTGGAACAGACCGTTGGGATGCTCAATATCGGTGCGAATGACGATCTCGCCGCTCTCGCCCACTCCAACGGGATTGCCGTCGGGATCCACGATGCTGACGTCATACAAGGGAACGGGCTTGCCCATAGAGCCGATCTTGGGCGTCATGCCGACCAGGTTACCGATCACCAGCGTGGTCTCGGACTGACCAAAGCCTTCCATGAGCTCCAGACCCGTAAGCTGCTTGAAGCGGTGGTAGACCTCGGGGTTGAGTGCCTCGCCCGCAATGGCTGCATGCTTGACCGAGGAAAGATCGTACTTGGTCAGATCCTGCTTGATCATCATGCGGTACATGGTGGGGGGAGCACAGAAGGTGGTGATGTGGTGCTTTGCAAACATGGGAAGAATGACGGATGCGTCAAAGGGGTCAAAGTCGTATACAAAGGTTGCCGCCTCGCACAGCCACTGACCGTACATCTTACCCCACATTGCCTTTGCCCAGCCGGTGTCGGAAATGGTCAGGTGCAGACCCTCGGGGTCTACGCAATGCCAGTATTTTGCGGTATGGAAGTGACCCAGCGCGTACTTGTAGCTGTGCGCTGCGATCTTGGGATACCCCGTCGTGCCCGAGGTAAAGAACATGAGCATCAGGTCGTCGCCGCCGGGGGAGTTTTCGTCGCGCTCCCACTTGCCGCTGAACAGGGAATATTCGGCGTCAAAGTTGCGCCAGCCCTCGCGTTCGCCGCCGATCAGGATCTTGGCAGTTAGCGTGGGGCAGCCCTGCTCGGCAAGCTCTACCTGACGAGCCACGTCACCGTCTGCGGTGCAGATGATGGCGCTGATGCCTGCCGCACCAAAGCGGTAGGAAAGGTCGTGCTCCTGCAGCTGGTTGGAGGCGGGGATTGCCACAGCACCAATCTTGTGCAGCGCCAGCATGGAGAACCAGAACTGGTAGTGACGCTTACAGATCAGCATGACGCGGTCGCCTCTCTTGATGCCCAGCGACTTGAAGTAGTTGGCACACTGGGAGGAGGCGCGCTTGATGTCGCCGAACGAGAAGCGTCTCTCGGTCATGTCCTGTGCAATGTGCAGCATCGCCAGCTTATCGGGCTTCTCGCGGCCCAGCGTGTCGATGATATCGTATGCAAAGTTAAAGTGCTCGGTATTCTTGAAGGAGAGGGATTGCAGAATGCCTTGCTCGTTTTCGGTCACGTCCACGAAATTCTGCCATACGCGCTTCTGATCGTCGCGCACGGTCAGCTTGGGCGCCGCACCGACCTCAACCGCCTTGATCTGCTCGGCTGCATCGGGGTCAAGCACGATGGCGTAGAAGGTACAGTCCTTACCGCCAACGGCAACCATACCGTGGGGGATGGACGAGTCGTAGTAAATGGTATCGCCCGCGCTCAGGATCTCCACGTGATCGCCGATCTGGACCTTCAGGCGACCATCAATGACGATATCGCATTCCTGGCCCTGGTGGCTGGTCACGGCAATGGGCGCGTTCTCAGCTTCGGCGCTGTAGGTCGCGCGCACGAACAGGGGCTCTGCTATACGGCTCTTGAAGGTGTACGCCATGTTGTAATAGTTCATGCCGTGCGCCTGCTCGATCTTCTGACCTGCACCGCGGCGGGTCAGGGTATAGGTCTGCAGCTTGGGCGCAGAGCCTTCGATAATCTCGGTCACGTCCACGCGCAACGCCTGTGCGCAGCGGTAAATAAATGCGAAGTTGAGGTCGTGCTTACCCGCCTCGCAATCCAAGTATTCCTCCTGGCTGACGCCTGCGGCGTTTGCCATATAGGCAACGCTCAGACCCTCGATCTCACGCAGCTCGCGGATACGCGCCGCCATTTCGACTATTTTCTGTTCAAGTCCTGTCAGATTACTCATTTGATTGAAATCTCCTTATGTTTGGTTGGGTACGGCGAAAAAAAGCATGCCCGTCTCAAGCTGACTTGAGACGGGCAAGAATATCATGTCCGCGGTACCACTCAAATTGCGCAGAGCGCCACTTTGCGGATGCGTTATCCCACGAAAGCGGGGAACATCCATGCCTTAACGCGGCGGGTACGGAGGGGTCTAATAACCATGTCGTTTGTCGGCGGACATATGCGTTCTTCCCTCGGCTCGGAAATCAGATCAAGGGCGCGTACTGACGGCACACACCTGCCGCCGACTCTCTGTAAAATGCGCAAATCCCGTGAATTTTTCGTCATTGCCTTTTTCAAGAAATTACTTATTATTATATCATAATGTGCTTTTCGTGTCAAGAAATTTCTGCAAGTTTTGTTTGTGAAACCTGCAAAAAATCACACGAAAAATCAAAGCTTGTTTCGTATAATTTTACCGCTGATGGTTTTGGGCAGCTCATCGCGGAAGACCACGATACGCGGGTACTTATAGGGAGCCGTACGCGACTTGACGTATTCCTGGATCTCCTTCTTAAGCGCCTCCGTGGGCTCGGTGCCCTTGGTCAGCACAATGCTTGCCTTGACCACCTGACCGCGGATCTCATCGGGAGCCGCGTTAACGCCGCATTCCAGCACGTAGGGCAGCTCCATGATCACGCTTTCGATCTCGAACGGGCCGATGCGGTAACCGGACGACTTGATAACGTCGTCAATACGTCCGACAAACCAGAGGTAGCCGTCCTCGTCCATGGTTGCCTGGTCGCCTGTGTGGTAATAGCCGTCGTGCCATACGTCGCGGGTCTTTTCCTCGTCCTGATAATAGCCGATGAACAAGCCGCAGGGAACGTCGTCCTTGACGCGGATGCAGATCTCGCCCGTGTCACCCGTAGGACAGGGATTGCCGTCGGGATCCAGCAGTACGATATCGTACAGGGGGCTGGGACGACCCATCGAGCCGATCTTGGGCGTAGTGCCCACAAAGTTGGCGATCGAGAGCGTGGTCTCGGTCTGACCAAAGCCTTCCATAATGGTCAGGCCGGTTGCCTTCTTGAACTGGCTGAATACCTCGGGGTTGAGTGCTTCGCCTGCCGTGGTGGCGTATTGGATCGAGGAGAGATCGTACTTGGAAAGATCCTCCTTGATAAAGAAACGGTACATGGTGGGAGGTGCGCAGAAGGTGGTGATGCCGTACTTGGCAAACATAGGCAGAATGTCCTCGGAGCGGAATCTGTCAAAGTCATAGGTAAAGGTTGCTGCCTCGCACAGCCACTGACCGTACAGCTTGCCCCAGAGTGCCTTACCCCAGCCGGTGTCCGAAATGGTGAAGTGCAGACCGCCGGGCTTGACGTTGTGCCAATGCTTGGCGGTGGGGTAGTGACCCAGCGCGTACTTGTAGCTGTGCGCTGCGATCTTGGGGTAGCCGGTCGTGCCGGAGGTGAAGAACATGAGCATGGGATCATCGCCGCAGGGGCTGTTCTCGGTGCGGAAGTAGTGAGTGCTGAAGCGCTCCATTTCCACGTTGAAGTCATGCCAGCCGGGTTTCTGACCGCCTACCATGATCTTAAGCAGGCCCGGATACTCTGCAGCAGCCTTGTCTGCCTCGGTGGAAACCTCTCCATCCGCGGTGCAAACGATTGCCTTGACGTTTGCCGCCTGGTAGCGGTATTCAAAGTCGTGCGCAACTAACTGGTTGGTTGCGGGGATGGCGACAGCACCGATCTTGTGCAGCGCCAGCATGCAGAACCAGAACTGGTAATGACGCTTGAGCACCAGCATGACCTTGTCGCCGCGCTTGATGCCAAGGGATTCAAAGTAGTTGGCGGTTTTTGCCGAGTACTTCTTCATATCGCTGAAGGTAAAGCGGCGGTCGGTCTTATCGTTTGCCACCCACATCATCGCCAGCTTATCGGGCGTCTTTTGTGCAATGGCGTCTACGCAGTCAAATGCAAAGTTGAACTTATCGGCGTTCTTGAACTTGATGCCGTTGAAAACGCCGTTTTCATCGTAGTAGGACTCTACAAAGTTGTCTGCCACGGTCTCGGTGCCAACGGTCTGCGCGGTTGCCTTGGGCGCGGTGGCAACGGGCGCTTCGGGGTACTCCTCGCTGACCAGACCGTCCTGGGGATTGAGCACGACTGCATGGAAGTCACAGCCGCCCTCGCTGACCGCGATCATGCCGTGGGGGATCAAGCTGTTGTAGAAGATCGAGTCACCCTCGTGCAGAATGTCCACGTGGTTGCCGACCTGCACCTTGAGAGAGCCGCGCACGATAACGTCGAATTCCTGACCGTTGTGCGAGTTGAGCTTCATGGGTGCATTCTGCTCCTCGGGAATATAGGGGAACTTCACAAGGAAGGGCTCTGCGAGCTTGTCCTTGAACTTGGGCGCTAAGTTATTGTATTCCACGCCGTGCTGCTTGAGAATCTTCAAGCCCTCGCCGCGTCTGGTAATCGCAAAGGAGGTCAGCGTAGTGCTTCGGCCTTCCAGAAGGTCGACTACTTCTACGTCGCACGCCTTGGCGCACTTGTAAATAAAGGTGAAGCTGAAATCGGTCTCGCCCTGCTCCAGCAACAGGTAGTCCTCCACCGTAACGCCGGTCAGCTTAGCCAGCTCAGCAGGGGTATATCCCTTTGCCTCTCGCAGGTCCTTGATTCTGCCTGCAACCTCTTTCAAACTGTAATCCATTTTGTTGTCTCCTTTCATTTCTGAAATTCTCGTGGATGATTACAAATCTGAATAAAACAAAAACACCCGCCTCAAAAGAAACCCTTTGAGACGAGCAAAATTACCCGCGGTACCACTCAAATTACGGAAACAAGCTCCGTCACTTTCCGGACTCTGTCAAGTCCTTTGCCTTTACGCAGCAATACGGAAGGAGTCTACTGGGCGCATGCGTGCCGTTCGGTCCTCCGACTCAGAAGTGATAGGTCATACGGAAGCATCTGCCATTGTCTCGCACCGCCCGACAACTCTCTGGAAGCATCTTGCTCCGACCTTCTTCATCACAGTCGTTGTTTGTGATATTCAAATTTGAAAACATTATAGCACTCTCGATTTCGCTTGTCAAGCCTTTTCGGCAATTTTTTCACAATCTGCCCAAAATCTGCGATATATCCACTAAAATAAAGAAAAATCCGCTCGTTTGCCCAACTTCTCATCAGTCGCCCCTACAAACAAATTTCGGCAGAGATATAACGAACCCCGGCAGACCTTCAAAATCTGTCGGGGTTAATTTTTGTTTTCTGCGGATCAATTTTTGCCTTAACGGGTCGCCGAGGACGTCGACCCCTACAATGGGGATGCGGGTCGCCGAGGACGTCGACCCCTACAATGGGGATGCGAGTCTCCGAGGACGTCGACCCCTACAATGGGGATGCAGGTCGCCGAGGACGTCGACCCCTACAATGGGAGCGGATTTTTACGTTATGCAGGGTTATTCCAAGCCCATCTGTCCCATGAGCTTCTTGTTGAACTCCTCTACGGTGTTGTAGCCCATGCGCTTCTGGCGGTTGTTCATAGCCGCAATCTCTAAGATAATGGCAAGGTTACGGCCGGGCTTGACGGGGATGGTGGTGCAGGGCACCTTAATGCCCAAAATATCCACCTTTTGCTCATCCAGACCCAGGCGGTCGTACATCTTACCCTGTACCCATTGCTCCAAGTTGATTACCAGGTCGATCTTCTCGGTCTCCTTGACAGCACCCATACCGAACAGGCGGCGGATATCCACAATACCGATGCCGCGCAGCTCTACGTAGTGACGGATGATCTCGGGCGCAGATCCCACCAGCGTCTTGGCGGATACGCGCTTGATCTCCACGGCGTCGTCCGCGATCAGACGGTGACCTCTCTTGACAAGCTCAATCGCAGTTTCACTCTTACCAACGCCACTGTCACCCAGCAGCAAAATACCCTCGCCGTATACCTCGACCAATACGCCGTGGCGCGTGATGCGGGGCGCCAAGTGCTGGTTGAGCGAGGCGATCAGTGCTGCCATAATGGGGCTGGTCTGCTCCTGGGTGCGCAACACGGGAACGCCCGAGATCTGCGCCTGCTCGATCATTTCGGGGAACACGGGGTTGCCCGAGGTGATCAGCACTGCCACAGGCAGCGATTTGATAAAGGCAAGGAGTGCCTTTTTGCGCACGTCGGGCGCAAGGCCTTCCAAATATCTGTGCTCGGCGTTGCCGATGATCTGAATACGGTCGCGGTCAAAAATGCCGTAAAAGCCGGCAAGAGCCAAGCCGGGGCGCGAGATCTCGGGGGTGCGAACCAGCACGGTCTCGTAATCCTCGGGCACGCACAGCTGCTCAAACGAAAATTCCTTTGCCAGCTGCGAAAGGGGAATGGTATAAATTTCTTCCATGTCAATGCTCCTTTACTAAGGTTCCCCCTCATTATAACATGCAAATGCGATTTTGAAAAGCCTTTTTTTGCAAGTGCGTGCAAAAAAATGCGAGATATTCACAGCCATGTCACAATAGGGGTGTATAATTATCGTGAAATGATATGCCTATAAGGCTTTCGGAGGAATATATGATGCAAAAAAACAAACTCTTGCGTATGCTGGCGTGCACCATGGCACTCCTGCTGCTGATGCTGACGCTGGTTGGCTGCGGCGACAAGATCGAGCCCGTGGAGAGCACCGAGCAGGAAATGCGCGTGGTTGGTAAGTGCGACGAATACGAGATCTATTACGAGGAGCTGCGCTTTGTAGCCAACACCTACAAGGCAACGCTGGAGCAAAAATACGGCAAGGGCATTTGGGAAAACGAGCGCACCGCGCAAGAGCATTATCCTGAGCTGGAGCAGCTTGTCTTGGAAAACCTCAAGGCAAATTACGCCATCATTACCGGCTGCAAGAATCTGATGGTCAATACCCAGGATAAGGACATTGACTCTTACGTGCAGGAGCAGATCGAGGCACTGGTCAACCAGAGCGAGGCAGAGGGCGGCTTTGGCGGCGACTTTGATGCATACCTGGAGTGGCTTGCGGAAAACGACCTGACCGACCACTATCTGCGCTTTATCTACCGCGTCAGCTACCTGGAGTCTGCTATGTACTACGCGCTGGTGGACGGCGGCATTTTCGAGTACGGCGAGCGTAATTTCTCGGAATACTTGGATTACGTGCTTGCGGGCGAAGACTACGCCAGAACCATTCACGTGTACGTGCCCGTGGAGGATCAGAGCAAGAAGGACGAATATTACGAGACTGCCAAGGCAGTTGCGGACGATCTGGCGGCATGCACCGACGATCAGGAGAGATACTCCCTGATGTGCCAGTACATTGGCTCCAAGATCAACAAGGACAACACCGTGACCGAGTCCGGCTTCTACTTCACCTACGGTGAAATGGGAGAGGAATACGAGGCGGCAACCTTTGCGCTTGGCGAATACGAGACCAGCGGTGTGGTGGAATACGGCAGCGGCTATTGCGTGATCATGCGTATGCCGATCGAGGAGCTTTACGTGCTGATGTACGGCGAGCGCCTGCTGCAATATTACCAGTCCGCCAAGATGGGCGAATACGAGGACGGTATTAAGAAGAACATGACGGTTGAGCTCAACGAGTACGGTAAGAGCCTTGACCTGTTAAATCTGGATTGATTTAGAAGCGGAAAAGAGGGAGAGTATGGCAAAGAGACGGGTGCTCGCAGGCAAAAAACAGAACACCTGGGTCAAGTGGGCGGTGGCGGCAGCCATCGTGTTGCTGCTTGGCGCAACCTTTGCTGCAAGTCTTGGCGTGGGCAATTGGCTGTTGCGCACCGCGGAGCAATATCCTGCTACCGAGCAGGAGAGCGAGGTCACGGTGCCCGAGCAGGAGATCCTGCCCGTCACGGTAGCGCCCATTAAGGCGCATGCCTACCAAATCGGCAATCGCTACAGCTCGTACCTGTATGCGGGCATTACCCAGCTTTGCGCTCCTTTGTGTGCCGCGGACGGCGCGCCTGCGTATGATTCCGCCGTGTGCGAGCGCGCGGGATGGGAGGAATGCGGCAGCGTCAACCTTTCTAAAAACGTGCAGGAGCTGCACCAGAACGGCTTGTACGTCAGCGCGTACATGCCCATCGAGGGCTTTGCCGAGCCGGATGCCGCCTTGCGTGAGCTGGCACTTTCCTACGAAGCGGCGCTGATTGCCGAAGCCGCAGCGGCAGGCGTGGACGAGATCTTTTTGACGGGACTTGCCCCCACGCAAGCCAATATTACCGAAATTCTGCAGTATCTGCGCCGCGTCAAGGGCTTGGCAGGCGATTGCGCCATTGGCGTGCTGATCACCCCCGAGGTGCTGCTGGCTGCCGATTACGACGTGTACACCGCCGCGCAGCTGCTTGGCGTGTGTGATTTTCTGGTGCTGGATCTGCGTGGCTTGCCGCTTGCAGAGATAGCGCCCGATACGCAGCCTGAGACCGATACGCAAGCAGGGGAGCAGGAAAGCGGGCAAGCTACCGTGTTGACTGTCAGCTACGTGCTGGAGTCCATGCAGTATGACCTGCTGCGCTACTCGCCGCGCCTGGCGCTGGATACCGACCAGACCGATGCGCTGGATTACGTGATCGCCAAGGGATATGCCAACTGGGTGATCATGCAGAGCAATGCGCAAGAATAAAAGAGCCGACGCGTGCGTCGGCTCTTTTTTGTTGCGTGCTACCCGATAAACAAGAGAATCGCCAGCATGGGCAGGATGTCGGCTGCGCTTTGCCCGTGGGAATCGCTGCGGGCAAGCAGCAGGATCAGGGCAAGCAATAAAATATCATCCGAGCGCAGGCTGCCAAGCCCCGAGAACAGGGAGGAGAGCCCTGCGCTCTCGGCTTTCTTGGCGTCGGGCTCTTGTGCGTGTGCGGTGCTTACCTCGTCGGACTCCTTGGCAGGGGCGAAGGACGGCGCATCGTGCCGGAAACCTTCCTGCTCGTCAAAGGCGGTGCCGTGGTAATTTTCGGGCACGTAGACGCCGCGTATCTGCTTGCGCGAGGGTTTTACGTACATTCCTTTGCCCTCCTTAATGCAATTGCCGCATGACCTCGCCCAGCCGTCCGAGCATGATCAGCTTGTCAATGGCGTCGCAACGCACGGGACTCATGTAGGGCTTGAGCGCCAGCAAGAGCGCGGTCTTTTCGTCCTTTTTGCCGCCGTCCGCGCCCAAAAGAGGTCCAATCGCGCCCATCAGTGCGGGCAGCTTTGCCATCAGATCGGGCGGTATTGCGCCCGGCATGGAGGCTGCAGGGGCACTTGCGGGCAGCATGTCTTGCGGGGCATCTGTCCCGTCTGCCGCAGCCAGCACCTCGGGATCCTCCAGAAGCTGCTGCAGCTTATCCTGCTCCGCCATGCTTGCCTCCGTTTTTCTGCAGCTTGGCAAGCTGCTCACTTGCGTGCTTAAGGTCCTCGTCGGTTGCCATGGCAAGGGCAGCACGCAGGGCGGCAATGCCCGAGGAATTGAGCTGCACCATAGCAGGGTCAAGCCCCGCCTCTGCCATCAGCTTTTTGATCACAAGTGCCAGCTGCCTGTCGTTGAGCGCCAGCAGCCTTTCCACCGCGTTTCTGTCAAGTGTCATGATGGTTCGTTCTCCTTTCACATATGTACTATTATAGTATGAGGAGCACAAAAAAACTGTGAAAAAAGGTAGACAAGGCGCATGGGTTTGTGATATAATAAACTGATAGCGTGTTTGAACACGCGTGAAAGGGAAGGAAAACGTATGGAAAGCACCGTAAAGCACGTCTTTATACTCAATCCCGCAGCCGGTAAAAGTGAGGGAAAGGCAGATCTGAGAACGCAGATCGAGCAAGCCTGCAGCGCGCGCGGAGTGAATTTCGAGATCCATATGACCGGTCAACCGGGGGATGCCACCTCTTTTGTGGATGCGCTTTGCACGCGTGAGCCAAAAACGCAGCTGCACTTTTATGCCTGCGGCGGTGACGGTACACTTTCCGAAACGGTGTGCGGTGCCTACGGACACCCCAATGCCGCCGTTGGCGTCATTCCCGTCGGAACGGGCAACGATTTCGTGCGCAATTTTGAGGGAAAGCAAGCCTTCTTGGATATTGATGCGCAGCTGGACGGACAGACGCAGTACGTGGATCTGATCCGCTATAACGATCGCCTGTGCACCAATATGATTAACATCGGCTTTGATTGCGAGGTAGTCAAGATGACGTCCAAGCTCAAAAAAAGCAAGCTGCTGCCTGCCGGAATGGGGTATATTGCGGGGCTGGTGCTCACGCTTGTGCGCAAGCCCGGCGTCAAGGCAAGCATTTCCTTGGACGGCGCGCCCGCGCAAAAGCGCAATATGCTGCTGACCGCCGTGGCAAACGGCGAGTGGTGTGGCGGCGGATTCCATTCTTCGCCCTTGGCACACATCAAGGACGGCGTGCTGGACGTGCTTATGATCAAAAATATCTCTCGCGTCAAGTTTGTATCGCTGGTCAAGCAGTATAAGAGCGGCAGCTACGTGCATTCTCCGAGAGCCAGACGTGTCATCGATTACGTCAAGGTACATACCATTCGCTATACCTTTGATGCACCGCAAAGCATTTGCGTGGACGGTGAAGTGGTGGAGGCGACCGAGCTGGAGATCAGCGCTGCGCGCAATGCGCTTTGCCTGATCGTGCCGCGCGGTGCGACCTACGCGCCCGCCTGCGAGCCCACACCCGTTGGAGCTTGCTGAATGGAGTATTTGGTACTGGCCGATTCGCACGGCAGAGCGGACCGGATCGATCTTGTGCTGGAGCGCCAGCTGCGCGCACCCGATGCCGTGCTGTTTTTAGGGGACGGCTTGCATGATTTGCGCGTGCTGGAATATCAGGATCTTTGCGTGCGCTGTGTGCGCGGCAACTGCGATTTTACCGCCACCTTTGAGGGGCTCGGCGTGCCCGAGCATGCGCTTTTGGAGGTGGGAGCCTACCGCATTCTCCTGATGCACGGGCATACCCACGGCGTCAAGGGTGGCTTGGAGCGTGCATGCGCGTTTGCGGCGCAGATGCAGGCGGACGTGCTTTTGTACGGGCATACGCACAGGGCACATCAGCAATGGCTTGAGGCAGGCGAGCGTGTGGGCTCGCAGGTGCTGCAAAAGCCGCTGCTGCTTTGCAATCCGGGCAGCTTGTTCGAGGGCAAATTCGGCACGCTGCACGTGGGGAACGATGGCGTGCTGTTTGGCTTTGGCACGCTGTAAGGCATAAAAAAAGCCTCCCCTTGAAAGGGAAGCGTTTTTTAGGGATTTGCCGGATTAGTAGGTTGCGGGTTCTTGTTGCTCTGCAGCCGCATTGGCAAGCTCAACTTCCTTTTGATATGCTACGATGATCGCTTCCTCCAGCGTGCTGCGGAACTGTGCGTTGATGGGGTGAGCAATATCTCTGTAGGTCTCATCGGGATTCTTGCGACTGGGCATTACGACAAAGTACTTGTCGCGTGCATAGATGACTTTGATGTCATGGACAGCCAGCTGATAATCGAAGGTGACAGAAACTATGGCTTTCATGGGGCCGTCATCAAAGAGCTTCCTGATCTTAATATCAGTAATTTGCATAATACGGTCCTCCGTGTTCATAATGTTTAATTGTCAAACTGGTAAATTTTATTTTACAACGATAATGTGACAAGTATTCATGTGCAATGTGATGATTGTGTGAATATTTGTTTGTATAGGTAAAAAAATCGTTACAATTTCATGTCGAATTCATGAATTGCAGATAGGAGAGAGTATGGCAACTCCCAATACGCATTTTGGCGCTGCCGCCATTGCACAAATGCTGGACGGCGCAAAGCATATTCATTTTGTAGGCGTAGGCGGCGTCATGATGTCCTCGCTGGCGCTGATCACCCATCAGCGCGGCTATGCGGTCAGCGGCACCGACCGCACCTGCACCGCCGTGACGCAGTCGCTGGAGCAGAGCGGCATCCGCGTGTTTTACGAGCATGATGCGGTGGCGGCAGAGGGCGCGGATATGGTGGTGTACACCGTGGCGATCTCGCCCGACAACCCCGAATACGCCTATGCCAAGGCACAGGGCATTCCTTGCGTATCGCGCGCGGATTACCTGGGCTATATCATGATGGGATACGCACATCGCGTGGGCATTGCGGGTATGCACGGCAAGAGCACCTGCACCTCCATGTGTGCGCAGATCTTTGTGGATGCGGGAGCAGATCCCACCGTGCTTTCGGGTGCGACCACCGCGTGCCTGGACGGCGCGTACCGCATCGGCGGCAAGCAGCATTTTATCTTTGAGGCTTGCGAGTATATGGATTCCTTCCTGGATTTCAATCCGGGCATTGCCGTGCTTCTCAACGTGGAAATGGAGCACGTGGATTATTTCAAGAGCATGGAGCAGATCCGCACCTCGTTTGGCAAGTATGCCGATCTGACGGGGGAGAGTGGCTTTGCGGTTGCAAACTGTGACGACCCCGAGGTCATGGCATCGCTTGCACAGTACGTAGGCGGTACGGTCACGTTTGGCATTGAAAACGAGTATGCCACCTTCCGTGCGGTCAACGTTTGCTATGATGGCGGTTTTCCGTCGTTTGATATTTTGCTGGACGGCGAGGCGTTTGCACACGTGGCGCTCAGCGTCCCCGGTAAGCATAACGTCTATAACGCGCTGGCAGCAGCGGCAAGCGCGCATTTGTGCGGACTTTGCGCTGAGCAGATCGCAAGCGGCTTGCATGCGTTCCGCGGAGCGGGCAGACGCATGGAGTATAAGGGCAAGCTCAACGGTGCTGCCGTGTACGATGATTACGGGCATCACCCCACCGAGGTGGCAGCAACGCTGCAGGGCGTTGGCAAAATGGGCTTTGCACGCGTATTCTGCGTGTTCCAGCCTCATACCTACAGCCGCACCGCGCAGCTGGCAGACCAGTTTGCGGGCGCGTTTGATGCAGCCGATCAGGTGGTGCTTGTGGATATTTACGCCGCGCGCGAGAAGGACAGCAAGGGCATGAGCTCGGCAAAGCTGGCGTCCCGCATCGGCGCGCGTGCCAAGTATATTGCCGAGTACCAAAGCGTTGCAGAGTATTTGAGCGAGCAGGTCACCGAGCGCGACGCCGTGATCGTCATGGGCGCGGGTGACGTGTATAAGCTCTTTGATCTGCTGCCCCTGACCCTTTAAAAGAAGGAGGAGAGACAAGTATGGCAAACGTCAAGATCATGACCTATAATTTGCGCGTGGACAACGCAGGTGACGGGATCAACAGCTTTACCAACCGCACCGACCGCGTCATCGCCATGCTGGAGATGCAAAAGCCGGATATCGTGGGCTTTCAGGAATGCACGCATCTGATGCGCGCGTATCTGGAGCAGCATATGCCCGAGTATGCCTTTGTGGGCTGCGGCAGAGAGCGGAATTATCAAGGGGAATCCATGGCAATTGCCTACCGTAAGCAAGGGTTTTCGCCCGCGCACGTGGAAAATTTCTGGCTGACCGCCACGCCTTCGGTTGCAGGCTCCACGCTGGGTGGCGACCAGAGCCCCTGCCCGCGCATGGCAACCGTTGCCGTGCTGTATAGCTTTGAGGCAGAGCGCGAGATTTGCGTGTGCAATACCCACCTGGATCACGTGGGCGCTGTGGCAAGACAGATCGAAGCCGCGCTTTTGTGCGCAGCTTTGGATAAATACCCCCAGCCGCTGGTGCTGATGGGGGATATGAATGCCAAGCCCGATTCTCCCGAGATCGCGACCATTACAAATGCCATGCTGGCGCGCGGAGCATATGACGTCACCGCACATCTGGGCGGCACCTTCCATGGCTTTGGGCGCATCGCACCTGAAAAGCGCATCAAGATCGATTATATATTTGCCAACGGGGCGTGCAGTTTATGCAGCATGGTGCCCGATGACGTGCAAAATCAAGGATTGTTTTACTCGGATCACTTTGCCATTGTAGCGGAAATTGCATTTTGAAAGGACGAGCATCATGAAAAGAAACGCTGTATTGACCCTGACGCTGTGGATCCTGCTTCTCTCCATGCTGATCCCCATGAGTGCGTGCACGACCGATGGGGGCGAATCCTCCGACGGCTCTGCCGAAACGCAGACCGAGGCAGAAACGCTGCCCGATCCCATTGACCCCGAAAGCTACGGCTATGCCGATATTACCTATAAGTGCGAGGATAATTCGGTCCTGCGCACCTACCTGGACAAGACCGCAGAGGATTTTGCGGGTGTGCGCTCCTACTTTTTACAGGAGGGCTATCGTGTTTATACCGAGAGCGACAAGGCTGGCAGCCTGTTCTGCACGCTGACCGATGGTACGGCTATGGCGCACGTGTATTGGATCGCGAGCAGCAAAGAGCTCTCCGTCGTGCGCTCTGATGACGCCGGAAAGACCCTGCCGCCCGTGCTGAGTGCCGAGGAGGTGCAGGGAAGTGTGACCCCCTCGATCACGCAGATGCGTGACAGCTCCAACGTCAACGGCATGTGCTATATCGTGCAGCTGCCGGACGGCTCGTTTATCGTGTATGACGGCTCGTACGAAAAGCGCGCGAAAAAGGTTATGGCTCAAATCGAGGATCTGCACACGGGTTCGGATAAGCCGCTTATCCGCGCATGGGTGCTGACCCACTCGCATGACGACCATCACCCCACCTTCTCGTATTTCTGCAACAATTACGCCGATGACGTTAAGGTCGAGTACGTTATTTTCGCGCCCATTGAGATCGAGCTTGCCAAGCAGATCGGCGGTGACGATTACTTCAACGTCGACATTCACGAGGATGTTACCAAGCTGGGCGCGCAGCTCGTGTACGCACACACCGGTATGGAATTCGTTTTTGGCGAGTTCAGGATGGAAGTGCTGCTGGCGGCGGATGATCTGTTCAAGATCGGCAACCACAATAACTATTTCAATAACTCCAGCCTGGTCACCCGTATCTATACCGAGAATTACAGCGCCATCTTTTTAGGCGACATCGGTAAGGAGGGAACTGACCTGATGACCGCTATGTACGGCGCGGAGTACCTTAAGAGCGACGTTTGCCAGATCTCACACCACGGCGTCGAGGACGTGCCGCTGGAATTTTATGAGACCGTGCAGGCATCCATCCTGTACTATCCCTGCAATCTCTACCTCTATAACCAGACCGAGCGCCACTACGAGGAGCGTAAGGCGCTGGAGGAGCGCGACTACACCAAGGAGATCCTGATCGCAGGTCTTGGCCAGTACACCCGCGACTGGGGCACCACCTTCGCCGCCGACGCAGAACTGTCCATGCCGGATTATAAGAAAAAGTGATAAAAACACCCCCCATCGCGCCGCGATGGGGGGCTTACAATTTGGCGGAGGCAGAGGGATTCGTTCTTGATTTTTGCGAAACATTCCGGATGAAACGCAAGGTCATGTTTCGCAAAAATCTTCGGTCACCGTTCACAAAACAACCATTCAGGTTGTTTTGCTCACTGCGTTCGTATCCCTATTATATCTCCATCAAATAACCAGACACCCATCGCAACGCGATGGGTGTCTTGTTATTTGGCGGAGGCAGAGGGATTCGAACCCCCGTGGGGAAGCCCCAAACGGTTTTCAAGACCGCCTCGTTATGACCACTTCGATATGCCTCCATATTAAGTTGTAAAGCGGAGGATCTTGTGCCAAACGGTTTTAAGACTCGTGCCCTCCGCCGTCGCATAGTCGTTTGTGCGAGCCTCGGTGCGCTCGGCTCTGCAAACTCCTTGCTTTGGGCGGTATCGCTTCGCAAAAACGATTCTCAATCGTTTTTACTTGCTTACCCGTTATGACCACTTCGCAATCTCGGCTGTGCCGAGATACGCCTTCATATACAACGCATTGTATTATAACACAAACTTTTGATTTTGGCAAGGGCTTGACACAATAAATTTTCAATTCGTGCGTCTTTTCTTGCCAAAGAGCAGCACTCGGGTGTGGGAGGTTGACGGTATGCCGATTTTTTGCTATAATTGAAAAAAGAATCCCTCTTTTGCAACCGTCGGCATCCAAAAGGGTACTGTATGGTTGAGGCGCCATCAAATTGACAGGAGGTGTGAGGCATGGACGACCGCAGCATTATTGCGCTGTATTTTGCGCGTGACGAGCGCGCGATTCGGGCGACCGAGCAAAAATACGGCAAGCTATGCTTGGGGCTTGCGCGGCGTGTGCTGGGCAACGAGCAGGATGCCGAGGAGTGCGTTAACGACGCGTATGTGGGGCTTTGGAATGCCATTCCGCCCGCGAGCCCCGATGATCTTGGTGCGTTTGCTTGCCGTGTGGTGCGCAATCTGTCGCTTAAGCGCTTGCGCGCGCTGACCAGACAGAAATGCAGTCGGGAGATGACCGTTTCCTTGTCCGAGCTGGAGGAGGTTTTACCGGACGATGCGGTGGACGGACGCGAGGGCGAGATCGGGGCTGCCATCAGCGCGTTTTTGCGTGAGCAGAGCGAGGACGTGCGCGGTGTGTTTATCCGCAAGTATTACTTTTTTGACTCGGTTTCGGACATTGCCAAGCGCTACGGCTTTAGCCAAAGCAAGGTCAAGAGCATGCTGTTTCACACCCGAAATAAGCTTAGGGAGTATTTGATAGGGGAGGGAATTGGACTATGAAAATACCGAAAATGGCAGAAGCGATGGGCGAGATCGATCAAGATCTTGTCGGTGCGGCTGCAAAGGATACAAAAAAAGCCAAGCGACCGCTTGCCCGGTGGGGCGTGCTGGTAGCAGCCTGCCTTTGCGTGGTGATTTTGGCGGGCGTGATCGTTGTGCCTATGCTGCGCGGTGAAGAGGAGCTGCCGGGTATGCCGCCGAGAGAGACGGTATCCTTTGGAGACCTGGAGCGGCATTATAAGCAGCAAGCGATTGGCGGCGCGGAGACTGCGATCGAGTGGCCTGCGGAATATTTGAGTGCGATGGAAAAGCACGCGTATATCGTGTGGTCGCTTCGCAATTATGTGACCTCGGGCATAGAGGTGCAGCCCCACAATTTGGGCACAAAGCTGGGCAATTATCTTGGCTATGAGGTGCGCGAGGTCAAGGGAGCACCCCGTGAGCACGTCGTCGCGCTGGGTATTGAGGGCGTGTATTACGCCTACCGTTGCCGTGACGGCTATGATGACAAGCCTGCCACGCTTGGCGAGCTGTTTGACCGTTACAATCTTGCCAAGGTGCTGGAGCTTGACCGCTTTTCCACGGCGGATGATAAGTATCATCATTCGACGGGGCATTACGGCTTGACTGCGGACGATGCCTATATCATTGAGGTACTCGCCTCCTGTCGCGACGCCAAGGTGTATGCCGACAGCGACCATTGGGCGGGGGACGCGCCTTACCTCAGCTTCACCGTGACCTCGGATGCACTGGGCGTGTACAAAAAGGCGCTGTATATCACCGAGGACGGCTATTTGTGGACAAACGTGTTTGATTATGCGTATATTTACGAGATCGGCACGGAGGCAGCAAATAAGATCATTGACTACGCCATGACCAATTCAGTGGAAAAGCCCATGGAGCCTTACGAATACAGACTTGCGGGAACGCTTGTCAGGATCGAGGACGGATATGCGTATATTGACGACAGCATCATGTGTGTGGACGCGAGCGAGGGCATGGTGTTCCGCGTGTCCTTGGCGGACATCCGCGTGCGCCGCTGCATTGAATATGCTGGCGTGGGCGTGGGCGACCTTGTGGTGGTGACCTTCCGCGGCGGCATTGATCTTGCAGACGGCAATCTCATCTTGGATGCGAGAAGCATTGACGAGGCAATCCTGACCGACGACGGAGGCGCCGCCGTGCCGGAATAATCAAAAAGGACTGTATCTGCGGATACAGTCCTTTTTCTATGTTTACTTGGTCAAACCATTGAGAATATCTCTTGCCATAGCGGCGCGTGTTGCTACAGAAGCATGCATTGCCCTGATTTTTAAATATAGTTTTTTTCTTTACATTGTGGCGTTTTTGTGCTATACTGAAGTCAATAACGGTATGATTGGCGCAGCGTATTGCTTGCGCGGATCCGGGAGGTTGACAGAATGAAACAGATTTGTTGGATGATGGCGGTTGTGTTGCTTTTGGCAGCTTTGGTTGGCTGCGTGAAAAACGGCGCAGACGGTGCAAATGGCTATACCCCTTACGTGCAGGATGGATATTGGTATGTCAACGGGGAAAGCTTAGGCATTTTGGCACAGGGAAGCAATGGCGAGGACGGTCAGGATGGCAGGGATGGTGTTGGCATTGCGGACGTTGTGCTCCGCGAGAATGAGTTGATTGTCACGCTGACAAACGGCACAGAGATGAATCTGGGGTGCATTCGGGGCGCGGACGGCGCAGATGGTGTCGGTGTGCAGGCGGTGGAAGTCAATGCGCAGGGAAGCCTGATCGTGACGCTGTCAAACGGTAGCGTGCTGGATCTGGGCTGTGTCAAGGGCGCGGACGGCAAAGACGGAAAAGATGGCGCGAATGGCAAGGATGGGGTTGTCATCACCAAGTCCGAGATTGGTGCCCAAGGTGAGCTGGTGCTGACCTTCTCAGACGGTAGCTCGATCAATGTGGGTAAGGTCGTCGGTCAAGCGGGCGCCGATGGTAAGGATGGCGCCGATGGTAAGGATGGCGCCGATGGTAAGGATGGCGCCGATGGTAAGGATGGCGTCGATGGTAAGGATGGCGTCGATGGTAAGGATGGCGTCGATGGTAAGGATGGCGTCGA
>JAZRQR010000129.1:0-1557 GCA_045650025.1 Eubacteriales bacterium | reverse complement strand
TGCTCGTTCGCGGTATCCTGGGTAGGAGGAACGCTTTCTTGTTCGGTGCTCTGCTCGGGTGCGGGGAATGCAGCCTTGAGCGTGCGGATCAGCACGTCCATGGAGGTGGAGGTCAGATACTGATTCTCCATCCCTGCCTGTGCATTGGCGTACGCTTGGGTAGCGGTATCGCCGCCTGCAGCCACGTATTCGTCCATCACACTCTGCAAAGCGCTCTTGTCGCAGATCGGCGTGCCGTATGCTTCAATTTCAGATAACTGCAGCATATAACCGTCTGCGGACGTGCTGCGCAGCTTGGTCGCCTCAAACTTGATCATCTTAGCCTCAACCGGTTGCGCAAGCGTCACCACATACTCGCCATCGGGCTTTTGGGCATCGGTTTGCTTGTCAATAGACGTCCAGCTTTCGCCGTCCACCGAGACAAGGATCTCAAAATCCTTGGGCCACAAATCCCCGATCGGCGTAACCACCACCTTATCCAGCGCAAACAGATCACCGAAATCGATGATTACGTACTCGGTTGCTTTTTCTCTGTCGTGGATCTTGACGTTTGAGGTCCAGCCGTTGTTCTTGTTACCGTCGTTGATAAACTTGCCTGCCCAGCCCCAAGCCACGTATTCCAGACTTGTCTCGCTGGACACCTCAACGGGTCTGTTCAATGCAATATTCATGCCCTCGGTATAAATGATCTCCTCACCGGGGCGATTGTTGGAGCCGGGCGCGCCAACCGTGCCGTCATCCATAAAGATCTCGATCTCTGCAAGTGCAAGCGTCTTGCCGTAATTGGTAATATCCAGCTTGACGTAGCGTGCGTGCACCGCGTCGAAGGTAATGCTGGGGATCTCGTCCTTGGCGACCACTCCCTCGACAGCGGCAACCTCGGTCCAGGTCTTGCCATCCTCGGAGACGCTGATCTTGATCGACTTACCAAAGTTCTTACCCTGCTTCTTTGCCGTTCCCGCGGGATAGAGATCCACACGGTTGAGCTTGGTGGCATAGCCGATGTCCACCACGATCTGGGATTCTCTGGGGCCGTTGGATGCCCAGCCCAGCGTGCCGTCTGCCTCACACTCGCGCTCACCGTCGTTGAGGTTGTTCATGTACTGATTGGAGGTGCCTGTGGAGCTGTCGCAGGTAATCTGTGCATCCTTGGCAAGATTGGTGCCCACGGGCGCAGGCATGATCGGATCTGCAAAATCCAAGCCCTCGGGCAGCGCGAACAGCCCACCGTCACCTGCCGCCAGCGTCAGCGAAAGCTTGCCGCCTTCAATGCTGACCTTGCTAAAGCTGCCATCCTGCTTGCTTGCACGCTCAAGAGAGGTGATGGAGTCATCAAGCTGCAAGGTAATGCTCTGCTCCTTGGAGAAATTATTATTGACCACCATGAGGTAGTTTCTGCCGCTCTCTTTGTCCTTGAGCAGCGAAACGGTATAGTTTTTATTATCTGTGGGCTGTACCAAGAAATCCTCTGGAATGCTTGGCTGTCCCCAGGTCTCGCCATTCAGATAGATCTCAAGAGCATCGCAGTTGATCAAGGTCTTACCCAGCGCAAGCACC
>JAZRQR010000128.1:0-13339 GCA_045650025.1 Eubacteriales bacterium | reverse complement strand
CATAGCGTCGCGGGTGGGTTTTGTTCTTATGCAACCGTCACCATACGGTTGCCACGGATGTAAAGTTTTGATCAAACTTTTTCAAAAGTTTGCAGGTCAAGGGCAGCGCCCTTGTCGCCTCCGCAGAGGCGAAATAAACTCGGCGTTTAATTTGCGAAGCAAATACGTTCTTCTTTGCGCCGGCGGTGTCAAAAAGAACGGAGAGATGTTTCTCAATGTCTCACTTGCTTCAAATACTTCTTATTATCTGAAAACCAACGCCAGCACCGCAAGGTGCAGGGGATAGAACAGATAAAACCCATATTTGATCAGCGCAGCCCCCCATTTGCTTTGCGGCTTTGGACCTGGATTGCCGTTGTATAGCAGCATCGGGATGATTGCCACAACCGAGAACATAGCGCGCTGATAGACCGGCTCGTCCCACGCGCCCGTTTGCAGCGGCTTGCGCAGTGCGAACAGGGTCACGATGGGAATGCACGCCCACCTGTATTCTGCCGTTAGGTAAAGCAACAGCATCAGCAGCACGCCCTCCCAGCCATAGTCAAAGCCAAACGCATTAGCCAAGTAGACAATATATCCCGTCGCGGCAGAAATTGCTATGCAAGAAATCCACCAAGCCTTTTTGCGCTTTTGCGCGCGCTGCTTGCCAAGCTCAAGCAACCACATGCCGCAAAGTCCGGCACTGAGCGTGAACAAAATATTGGGGGAATCCCATTTCCACCAAATGCCGTCAAAGCAATAGGTATAAATGGGCTGCGTGATGAGCGCCAGCACAAGAATGCGCGCAAGATATTTCAATCGCGAGCGCGTATGGATAAATCCTTGCACCAGCATAAACGCGTACAGGGGATAGGCAACGCGCCCGACCGTGCGCAAATACTCCCAGCCCGCAAAAGGCTGAAAGCTGCCAACGTGGTCAAGCAACATGCTAAGAGAAGCTATGATCTTGATCCATAAAATACTCATTCGGCTCACCTCTTTTCCCATATATTATATCATAAAACTGAAAAATAGCAGAGAATTTTGAGAAAAAAACTTGAAAATCATGCAGAGATGCAGTATAATAAAGTAAATAGAATTTACCTTCAAGGAGAATTGTATGAACATCGGCGAAAAAATCAAAAATCTGCGGATGTCAAAAATGATTACTCAGCAGGAGCTGGCAGGGGATTTCATTACGCGCAATATGCTCTCGCGCATTGAGCACGGTGCGGCGCTCCCCAGCTTACCCACGGTTATATATTTAGCCAACCGCTTAAACGTACCGGCGGGCTTTTTGCTGGCGGAGGAGGAGAACGAATTTCTCTACCAGAAGATCCGCTATATGCCCAATATTCGTCGCGCGTACCAGATGGGGGACTATCGCATTTGCCGCGAGCTTTGCGCGTCGCTGCTTTCGGAATCGGACGATGAGATTGCGCTGCTCATGGCGGAGTGCGCTCTGGGACTTGCCAAGCAGGAATTCTTTGCGGGGAATTTGCATAACGCATGCTACTGGTTTGATAGTGCCTTGCGTGATGCGGACAATACCGCTTATAATACGACCCATATTACCGCACCTGCTATCGTGTATTTTCGCTATATGCGTAGCATATCGCCCTCGCTTGCCTCATATGAAGCCGAGAATTTGTTGCCTGGAGAGCGCGATTTTGCGGCATGGCAGGATACCTTCTGCCGCTATGTGTTGATTATGGAGCAGATGTCGCATCAACGCTTAGAGGGCACAACACCGCTGGAGCACCAGCTTGCCTTGCACGTACAAGCCACCATGCTGCAAAAGCAAGGGGAATACGCTGCGGCTTATGCCGTGCTGCAGCAGATCTTGTCCGATACGCATGCGCCCGTGCCGGTTTTGCTGTACGGCGTGTTGCGCGACATGGAGACCTGCTGCAAGGAGCTGGATGACTACAAGGGTGCATACGAGCACTCGCTGCATAAGCTTTCGGTGCAGGAGCGCTTGCTGACGGAGAGCACGATATGAGAAAATTCGGTGTTTTCGTGCTGCTTTTGCTGCTTACCTTGGTTGGGTGCAGTGAACGCGGTGCTGTTGAGGCGTCAAGCGGAGAGCCGCTGACCCCCGAAGAGCAGCAATCTCTGTATGAGCAGAGACAGGAGCTGGACGGACAAGTCCTTCCTTCGTATAAGGGAACGGTGTATTGGACGCAAAGCGGCTCCAAATATCATAAAGATCCGAATTGCAGCTATATTCGAAACGCAAAGCAACTGCAATCGGGTAAGATCGAACAGGCGATCAATCACGGCGCGAGCGAGCCTTGCTCCCGTTGCGCAGAGTAAGGAGGAACCATGCAACAGTTTCAATTCAGAATCAGACAAGCAACCCCCGATGATATAGATGCCATTATGGCGGTATTTGCGCAAGCACGTGCTGCCATTGCGGTACTGGGCATTGACCAATGGCAGGATGGATATCCTGCCGTGGACGTGATTGAGGATGATATGCAAAAGGGAGTTGCTTACGTGCTGTGCGAGGGCAAGCGCGTGCAAGGCTATTTTGCGATGTTTACCGATCCCGAGCCTACGTATCAGACCATATACGGGGGCGCATGGCTGCATGACGGCGCTTACATGACCGTGCACCGCGTTGCCATGTCGGATGCTTTGCGCGGAAAGGGCGGAGCAGCCGAGGCGATCGCATACGTCATTGCGCGTGCATTGCGTGCAGGTCTTGCGTCGGTACGCATTGATACGCACGAGGGCAATTTGCGTATGCGTAAGTTCCTTGAAAAGCAGGAATTTTGCGCATGCGGTACCATTTATCTGGCAAGCGGTGCTTCGCGTGTGGCATACGAGCGAGATCTGCGTCCTGTCCTGCAAAAAGCCCCCGTCGTGCTGTATGAGGACAGAAATATTCTTATTTGCGAAAAGCCCGTAGGGCAGCCCAGCCAGCCCGATCCCGCCCATGCAGACGGCTCGGATCTTTTGACTTGCGTGCAAAATTGGCGAAGGCTTTGCGGATTTGGCGGTGAGACGTTTTTGGTGCACCGATTGGATACCGCCACGGGAGGTGCGATGCTGTTTGCCAAGGATCGTGACAGCGCGGCAAGGCTTGGCGGCTTTGTGGTGGGCAAGCAGATCGAGAAGCAATATCTGGCTGTCGTGCACGGCGTAATGATGCCCTCCAACGGTAGCCTGACTGATCTTTTGTACCATGACAAGGCGAAAAACAAGGCTTTTGTGGTCAAATCTGTGCGCAACGGTGTCAAGGAGGCAAGGCTGCGTTACCGCACTCTGGCGCAAAATGGAGAAACTTCCTTGGTTGAGGTGACGCTGGAGACCGGGCGCACGCATCAGATCCGTGCGCAATTCTCGCACGCTGGGCATCCTCTCTTGGGAGACGGCAAGTATGGCAGCCGCGAAAATCATTGTACCACGGCTTTGTGGGCAACGCACCTGGGCGTGACCCATCCCGTGACCAAACGTATGATCGAAGTACAAAGCAATCCGCCCAAGGTATATCCTTGGAGCTTGTTTGAACAATAAGGAGGTACAGTATGGCATTTCCGAAGAATTTTTTATGGGGTACGGCAACCAGCGCAGGACAGATTGAGGGCGGCGTCACAGCAGACGGCAGAACGCCCAGCATCTGGGATACCATGGCGGCAAAGCCGGGCAAGATCTTTGGCGGTCATACGCCTGAGATCGCGTGCGACAGCTATCACAAGTTTGACCGCGATCTGCAAAACCTCTGTGATCTTGGTGTCAATTCCTACCGCATGTCCATCTCCTGGTCGCGCGTGATGCCGAACGGCACGGGGGAATTGAACCGGGCGGGCGTGGATTATTACAGACGCGCCTTTGAATCATTACTGGAAAAGGGCATTGCGCCTTGCGTAACGCTCTACCATTGGGATCTGCCGCAGGTCTTGGAGGAAAAGGGCGGCTGGGTCAACCGCGATTCGATCGAGTGGTTTGGCGAGTACGCGGACAAGATGTTCCGCGCGTACGGCGACATCGTGCCCATGTGGGCAACCGTCAACGAGCCGATTGCCACCTACGTGGGTTACGCGCTGGGCGGCTTTGCGCCCGGACACACCAACGAGTCGTGGGGCAACCAGGCGCGCCACAATATTTTGGTGGCACACGGCAAGGGCGTGCAGGCGTTCCGCGCAAACCATCTGCAAAACAGCCGGGTCGGTGCGGTGATCGATATCTGGAAGCGTCACGCGCTGACCGATTCGCCCGAGGACATTGCGCTCATGATCGACCAGGACGAGCGCAACTGGAAGTTTTACTGTGATCCTCTGTATGCAGGTCGCTACAGCGACTATATCTTGGAGCATCTGGAGAAAGAGGGCACCTTGATGCACATCGCGCCCGGTGATTACGAGCTGATGAGTCAAAAGACCGATTATTTCGGTTTGAACGTATATAACCGCGTGCCCGTGACGCATAATCAAAAGGTACAGGCGGATTTCTCGCAGGGCGGCAATTTCCTCAACAACCGCACCGAGTATTATCCCAAGGCGGTCTATGACGCCATTGTGATGCTCAAAGACATGTATAAGCTGGATATACCGTTCTACATCACCGAAAACGGTACGTATTTTGAGGGCGATGAGCCCCTTGGCGCGGACGGCATGATCCACGACGATGACCGCATCCGCTACGTAGCAGGGTTCTTGGAATGGCTGGAAAAGGCGATCGACGAGGGCTACGACGTGCGCGGCTATTACCTTTGGAGCTTGATGGATAACTTTGAGTGGAGCGCAGGCTACAATTTCAAGTTTGGCATCATGTCCTGCGACCGAGAGGGCAACACCGCATGGAAGAAGAGTGCGCATTTCTACCGTAATTTTATTGCAGCGCATAAATAAGGAGGGTGGCACATGAAAAAGATACTTATCGTGATGGTATTATGCGTGTGCCTGGCGTTGCTTTGCAGCTGTGATGGGGGACTGGTCGGAGAGCTTGTGCAAAATTCGCCCGGTACTACCAAGCAAGCCGAGTTCCATACCTACTATGATTATGGCTTTATCCAACCCGGTAAGGCAACGCTGCTCATGGACGGTTCGACTGTGTTTGTGGACGAAAAGCTGATCGCGGGGGACGTGGTAACCGTGTACTACACGGGTGAGCTGTACATTCAGGAGACCTATCCAAGCACGGTGGTTTTCCAAAACGGTCAGTTTGAGCACGTGGAAGTAAAGCAGGCACAGTTGTGCATATTGTTGATCGTTCAAGATGAACAAACGGGAGAAAAATATCTGGTGAACAACGTATACGGTACGAGGATTGAGACTGCACCGGATTACGTGTTGTGTGACAGAGACAGGCACTATATCGAGTGGACATCCTTAAATACAGGTACCACACTATATGGTTCGTATACCTCAAAGCAGGGCAGCGATCCAACCGCAATTGCAGGACTTTACACTTACCTGCCAAGATAAAACGAAAAACATCCCCGACAGCCGCGGCTGTCGGGGAACTTTTCTGCTTATTAGTTGCAAATTTCGTAAGCCATGTTGTAAAGCTTTTCGATCTTTGCCTGTCTGTAAGCGCAGCGTGCGCGCATGGAAGCAATCTCGTCAGCGCTGAAGCGGTCCAGGTCGCCGTCCTTGAGCTTGCCCTTGCACATACGGTCAAGCACCAGCGCGTAGTTGATGTCCTCGTTGGTGATCTTGTTTTCCAGTACGCACATAACGCGGTTGGATTTGCCCTGAAGCAGCAGGTTTACTGCCTCCACGCCCATCTGGGTTGCGGTCATTCTGTCACGCAGGGTAGGACCGCCGCCGCGAATGATGTGACCCACACGAGCAAACTTGGTCTCAATACCGGTCTGCACCTCTACCTTTTCAGCAAAATATTCGCTGTACTTTCTGCCGTTTACCTGGGGCATACCCTCGGAGAATACCACGATAATGCCTCTCTTACCCTTGTCGCGCACGTTTGCGATCTTTTGGATAGCAGCTTCCTCATCAAAGGGAACTTCAGGAATCGCAATCGAAACTGCACCGGTGCAAATACCTGCGTACAGTGCAACCAGACCGCAGTCTCTGCCCATAACCTCTACAACGTTACATCTTGCGTGGGATTCGCAGGTGTCGCGCAGGTAGTCGATCATGCCCAGCAGGGTGTTAACGGCGGTATCGTAACCGATGGTCAGGTCGGTTGCGGTAATGTCGTTGTCAATGGTAGCGGGAATACCGATGGAAGGAATGCCGTGGTTGGTCAGATCGGTTGCACCACGGAAGGTGCCGTCGCCGCCGATTGCCACAACAGCATCAATGTCATGATCCTTACAGGTCTGCAGAGCCTTTGCCATGCCCTCGGGAGTTTTGAACTCGGGGCAACGGGAGGAGTACAGGATGGTACCGCCGCGCGTGACGATATTGGATACAGCGTGAGAGGTCAGGGGAGTCAGATCGCCATTGAGCAGACCTGCATAACCACCGTTGATGCCGATGACCTCAATGCCCTCAGCAAGTGCTTTTCTGGTTACGGCTCTGACAGCCGCGTTCATACCGGGAGCGTCACCACCGGAGGTAAGTACACCAATTTTCTTAAACTTTGCCATGTAAAATGCCTTTCTTTCCCATCATGGGAGCACAAAATATATCAATTTAGTATTTTACTATATTTTTGTTAAAAAATCAAGTGCTTTGTGTCAATTCGATGCAGAATTTGCGAAAAAATTTGCCTGTTTGGCAGCCAGTGTTAAGGCTAGCATTGCAGCGCGCAAGCGGATCTCGTGGCGGGGGAGCGTATTTGGCATGCAATAACGCACGGCATAGGTGCGCGCAGGGGAGCTGATACCGATATACACGGTTCCCACGGGCGTCTGCTCGGTGCCGCCTCCCGGACCTGCAATACCTGTCAACGAAATGGCGATCTGTGCGCCTGTGCGCAAGCGTGCGCCTTCTGCCATCTGCTCGGCAACGCGTGCCGAAACCTCGGTGTACTTGGCAATCGCATCGGGATCTACGCCCAAAAGTTGGACCTTCATCTCATTGGTGTAGGTCACAAAGCCGCCCGCATAGACCGAAGAAATACCGGGCAGGGAAGTCAGCATACTGCCCACAAGGCCGCCCGTGCAGGATTCTGCCGTGGCAATATGAAGTCCGTGCTTGGTGCAAATTTGATAAATTTCCTTGACGGGATCGGGCTTTATCGGGATTCGTTTGATGCTTTGCATAGTCGCCTCCATGAAACGTATTACTGTATTATACCATAAAAAACGGCTTTTGTAAACAGTCTGCTTGACATGGGGCAGATTTTTTCGTATAATGTAGAAAACGGCAAAAGGAGGGAGAGTAGGATATGAGCAAATGTACGGCGTGTCCGCGCAACTGTGGCACGGAACGAAGCATGTATAAAGGCTACTGCGGTCAGAGCGATGCGTTTCGCATTGCACGCGCTGCGTTGCATATGTGGGAAGAACCCTGCATCAGCGGCACGCGCGGCTCGGGCACGGTGTTTTTCTCGGGGTGCAATCTTGGCTGCGTATTTTGCCAGAACTATCGCGTCAGCCATCGCGGGCAGGGGATTGAGATCACTGCAGACGAGCTGATGCAAAAAATGCTTGCGCTGCAGGATGCAGGCGCGCATAATATCAATCTTGTCACGCCCACGCATTTTGCCGAGCAGCTGGTGACACTCTTGCAAAAGCTCAAGCCGCAGCTGTATATCCCCATCGTATATAATACGGGAGGCTATGAAAAGATAGAAACGCTGGAGCAGCTTGCCCCTTACGTGGACGTATGGATGCCCGATTTTAAGTTTGCCGATGCCGAGCTTGCCAAGCAGTACGCAGGCGCACCCGATTATCCCGAAATTGCCGCACGTGCCATTGCCAAAATGTATGAGTTGGTAGGAAGGGTGCAATTGGATGCGGACGGCATGATGACGCGCGGCGTGCTGGTGCGCCATTTGGTGCTGCCGGGCTGCCGCAAGGATTCACTTGCCGTACTGGATCGGCTTGCCGTGACCGTGCCCGTGCAGGATATCCGATTGAGCCTGATGAGTCAGTATACGCCCGAGTTTGCCACCGACGCTCCTTATCAAAATCTCCACCGCCGCGTGACCACCTTTGAATACGACTCGCTCATGGCGCATGCCGAGGAGTTAGGCTTTGTAGGCTATATGCAGCAAAGAGAGTCGGCAACGTCACGCTATACCCCTGAATTTGACGGAGAAAACATGCCGTAGGGGATTTGCGAATCGCACGCAGGTAGTATAAGCAGAAAATCGGGATCGTTAATCCAAACGGGTATGTATTGCAAAGGCGTCCCCCGTGGGGAAGCTGTCGCGCAGCGACTGAAGGGGAAAGCGTTATACCCAAGTCGGTTAACCAGACCGTTAAGCCCGCAAATCCCCCTCACCCGACTGCGTCGGGAGCTACCCCTCGGGGGTAGCCTTTACAACGCGCATCCGTTTTGCTTGGACATCCAATAGATAGTTTATGAACGATAAAAAAGCCTTGAGCTGTGCTCAAGGCTTTTTTGTAATCAATACGCAATCGTGGTCATCAGCGCGTATTCGGGCTGGGAAACGTCCAGTCTGGACGCCTGTGCTACGATGGGCTGGTCACTCTCAATCAGAATTGCGTAGGGCTTGTTGCGAGGAATGGGCTGACCGTTGTCTGCAACCATCTTGTCAAGACGGATGTGGTTGGTGCGGTTGTTTTCGCAAACGGCATGCAGACCGCAGAGGGGCTCCTGATCCTCAAAGTAAATGGTCAGGTCAATGTGTGCGGTCTTGCCCGAAAGATTGAGCACGCAAACAGCCTCGTGGCTGACGAATTCTCCCTTAACTGTGTCGCTCATGTAGCCATCGGGAACCATCCAAACGTTTTTTCCGTACATATGTGATATCTCCTTTGTAAAGCAAATTTTATAAAGTCAGTATATCACATCCGCAGGGGCTTGTCAAGACTTATTTGCCCGAGTCGGAGCAGGTGACCGAGGCAGCGTTGAGGCTGTAATTCATCGAGCCCACCACAATGCGCGACCAGGCATCCTGCGTGCCGCCGTAGCGCACGGTTTTGAGCGATTTGCAGCCGTAAAACGCCATATCTTCGATCTTGCTCACGCTTGCTGGAATATTGACCGAGGATGCGCCCGAGCCGGCAGGGTAGTGCACCAGCGTCTTGCCGTCAGCCGTGTAAAGCACGCCTCCAATGTCCTTGTAAGCATTATTGCCGGAGCTGACCGTTATGTAGACGAGGTTGGTGCAGCCGCCAAACGCCAGATGCCCAATGCTGCTCACAGTTGCGGGGATCTGCACCACTGTGATCGACGTGCAGTTGTAAAACGCCTGCGCACCAATGGCGGTTACTCTATCGCCCGTGGGACTGGTCGCAGGAATGACCACGCAAATGTCGCGGCAAGAGCCCAAGCCGGTCAGCGTGCAGGTGCCGTTCCCGTTTGAGGTAAAGGTCAACCCCGTGCTGTCGGTGCTGCTTCCTTGGTTGCCTTGACTGTTTGGGTTGTTTTGGTTTCCGGAATTCTGGTTTTGGTTGCCCTGATCGGGTACGTTGATCACGGGCTGTGTCTGCTGCTCATAGCCGTTTTGCGAATTCTGATTGTTCTGGTTGTTTGGATCCCCCTGCCAGTTTTGATTGTTTTGGTTGTTTTGGTTGTTTTGCCAATTGGGATCGTTGTACTGGTTACCTTGATTTTGATTTTGGTTACCGTCAAGCGTGTTTGTGAGCTGCTCGGTACCGTCTCCCGATTGCTCTCCGTTGTTTTTGTTGCAAGCAGTTGCCGAGAGCAATAGTAAGCCTACCATGGCAAACGCCAGCGTTTTTGTCCACGTATGATTCATGAACGTACCTCCTTTTTCTTGATGTGCTTTGATTATAGCAAGCCTTATGCATGCTGTCAAAGCATTTCGTGCGACGCACTTCGGCATGCACCACGCCGCTTTGACCCCACCTGCGTCGCTTTGTCCGCTTGTGACGCCATTCGTGCCAAAAAATCGTGCGACAAAATTTGCAAACCGGCAGCAGAACATCCAAGTCCCTTGCATTTTCAAAAAAAATTTGATATAATGAAAAAAAGCTGTTAGAAAATCGCGTAAATGACGTCTTTGTAAATGAAAGGGTCATTTTGGAAAGGGGGAGATATGATGGATGACCGACAAATCGTAACCATGTACTTTGCCAGAAACGAATCCGCGCTCGCCGTCACGCAGCAGAAATACGGCGCTTACGTCATGAGCATTGCGCAAAATATTCTCGACAACCTGCAGGACGCGCAGGAATGCTTGAACGATGCGCTACTCAAGCTTTGGAACGCCATACCGCCCGAGCAGCCCCGCGATCTCAAAGCCTACATCGCAAAAATTGCAAGAAATACAGCCCTTGATCGCTACCGTGAAAGTCATCGCGCCAAGCGAGGCTCAGGTCAGGTGACGCTTGCCATGACCGAGGTAGAGGATATTTTCGGTCGCACGGACGATCTTTCGTCCGAGATGGATCGCCAAGCCTTGGTGTCGTTTTTGAACGCGTTTTTGAAGTCCCAGCCCACGCGTGAGCGCAATATGTTTATCTTGCGCTATTTCTACATGGAATCGGTGGAGGCGATTGCGCAAACCTATCACCTAAAGGAAAGTAACGTGCTTGTCATCCTGTCGCGTACGCGACAAAAGCTCAAAAAAGCTATGGAAAAGGAGGGGTACACGGTATGAATGCAAAGGATTTTTTGGATCTGATGGGCGAAATTGACGGCGATCTGATCGTCAACGCAAAGCAGCCCGTAGCACCGCGCCGCGCTCCTGCATGGCGCAAGCTGACCGTCATTGCCGCCGCTGCCTGCCTGCTTGTGGGTGTGTTGAGCGCGCTTGTGTTGATCGGTATGCAACAAAATGTCGGTGACGAGCTGCCCATGGACACCGAAACGGTGATCGAAAGCCCGGAAGAGAGTCCACCACCCGATCATGGGGCAGACTCTATTGAAACTCCGACCTCGTTTGATACAACCGATCAACCCGAGGATGACTCGCAAATTGATGCACCTTCTACGGAGCATGAAACGACGAATGATGCTCCGTTGACAGCAACTTTTTCTACCTCAATGCAAGATATTGAATTGTTCATTCAGGCTGCAAATGGATCAGAGGAGGCTTTTGCGCAATACGCCGAGCAAAGCAAGCTATATCATGGCATTAATCAGAACATGGCTCAAGAAATATCTGATAATATTTCCCCATGGACGTATCCGTTTTTATTACAGGCAGAGAATTGTGACGATTTTGGTGCAACATATTATATTTCTTATACCCCACAGGTACTGGATATCATATATAAGATTGATGATGTTCGATATAGATTTTCCTACTCATACAATTATATCGACAAGCATGAATATGAGGGCAAAACAGCTGTCGATACAGTAACACTTGGTAATTATACATTTGATATCTATGACATGGACGGCTATTTCGTTGGCTCTTATACGGATAACACATTGCAAATGAGTTTGAAGATTTTTACTGATGATTTGAATGCTATAAATTTGGAACAGTTTGAATTCCGCAAATTCGGTTCATAATCAGTTTTCCCCGCGGCATTTTGCCGCGGGGCGCTTTTGTCTTGACAAACCGCCAAAAATATGGTATCATTTTTAATCATATCACAAAGGATGGAACGCGTATGCAGATCGGAAACGTTACAATTGAGCACGGCTTGTTTTTAGCACCCATGGCGGGGGCGACGGACAGGACGTTTCGTCGTATCTGCCGCGAGCGCGGTGCGGAATTTACCGTGTCTGAAATGGTGTCCGCCAAGGCGCTTTGCTATGAGCAAAAGAGCACCGTGTTTGCCACGCGCTCCAAAAGCGCGCCTTTAGCTTGCGTGCTGGCAAGTGAAAACCCCATGGCGGTGCAGCTGTTTGGGCACGAGCCCGAGCTGATGGCAGAGGCGGCGCGCATGATTGAGGCGTGTGATTATATGGGGTGCAAAAGCGAGGTACCGCCCGTGGCAATCGATATTAACATGGGCTGCCCCGTCAATAAGGTCGTGGCAAACGGTGAGGGAAGTGCTTTGATGAAGGATATCCCCTTGGCAGGCAAGATCATCGAGGCTGTCGTGGGTGCTGTCAAGCTGCCCGTCACGGTCAAAATGCGTGCGGGCTGGGATGCAGATCACATCAACGCCGTCGAGCTTGCGCGCGTTGCCGAGGCGGCAGGCGCATCCGCACTGTTTGTGCATTGCCGCACCCGTCAGCAAATGTATTCGCCCGGCGTCAATCCCGAGGTGGTACGCGATGTTAAGCAGAGCGTTTCTATTCCCGTGGTGGGCAACGGTGACATTTATACCCCCGAGGATGCGTTGCGCATGATGCGCGACACCGGCTGTGACGGCGTTATGATCGGACGCGGCTCGCTGGGAAATCCCTGGATCTTCTCGCAAACCGCCGCGCTTTTGCGCGGTGAGAGCTATGCGCTTCCCACGATTGAGGAACGTTTTGATACCGCCATGCGGCAGATCTGCGACATGGTGGAGCACAAGGGCATGCGTGTGGGCATGGCGGAGGCAAAAAAACATGCCGCTTGGTACGTGCGTGACGTGCGCTATGCAGCCTTGACGCGTGACCGCATCATGCAAGCCGAGTGCCCCGAAGACATTCGCGCGGTGTATGACGAGCTGATTTCCATGCAGAACAGAGAACTGTAAATTGTCCCGAAAGGAGAAAGTGCGATGCAGAGCCTGATCATATTGACAGCAGACGTGCGCCTTGGCAAGGTGCTTGCCGATGAGGCAGCCTTGTACGGCATGCCTTCGCTGGTATGTGCAGACGCGCAGAGTATTGACCGCGCAACATGGGAGCAGGCAAGCATTGCCATTGCTGATCTGGATTCCAAGCTGGTGGGCAGTATTCCCGAGCACGTGCGCGTGTTGGGGCTTTGTCGCGATCCCGAAGCCCTCTCTCCGCGTGCCAGAAGAGCGGCACACGTGCTGCACCGCCGACCCTTTTGCATGGCGGATCTGCGTGCCGAGGTTGGTATGCTGGGCAGTACCTCGCCAAGGGAAGTGCCCGCGCCCGAGCAGGCGCGTGTCAGCGAGCTATCGCTTTTGGAGGAAAGCCGCTGCGTGCTGATGGGAAACCGACAGATCTCGCTGACCGATAAGGAATTTATCGTGTTTTCACTGCTTGTGCAAAAGGGAGATGAGGGCGTGAGCAAGCAAGAGCTTGCCGCGCTGCTGAAATCAGAGCAAACCAATGAAGCGCAGGTATATATTTGCCACTTGCGCCGCAAATTGGAGGACGCCTTTGGCATTCGTCTGATCCGTACCGTGCGAGGTGTAGGGTACGTGTACATTGGGGTGTGAAAAATTCTATGAGATAAATATTTAGTTACAGTAAAGCGGGCGATC
>JAZRQR010000127.1:0-1850 GCA_045650025.1 Eubacteriales bacterium | reverse complement strand
GCGGGTCGCCGAGGTAGCGAAGCGGCGACACGGTAGTGAATGACAGCCCATTCGCGGCTGTCAGAGCCGTGGCGTGACCGAGCCGCAGCGAGACCGTCGACCCCTACGGTGTAATTTGTGCAAGCAAGGCTTTTTCTTTTTACATTTTTCCCACGTAGAAGATACGGCGGAAGGAGTCACGGAAGGGCGGGACGATGGCAACGATGATCAGCATCATGCCCAGTACCGCAAGAGCGGTGCAGGGGAAGGGAGACCAGATCACGTGCCCGGGCATGTTAAAGGTCAGGTGCAAAAACAGCTCGATGAGCAGCGTCCAACCGCCCAGCGCGATCGCGCCGCCGCCGAAGATGTACAAAAATCCGCGGCGCAGGTAGTGGCAGAGCGTGGTGATTGTGGTCAGAATGACGCACAAGGAAAGCGTGACGGGGAACGCAAAGGACAAGAACCAATGTCCGCCCGTTTGCATATTGACGTAAAACAGCAGCACCAGGATCGAGGCAAATGAGCAGGGCACAAAGATGGCGGGGGAGGTGTGCTTGAACCACAGCGGCAGAATGATGCAGACGTAAAAGACGCCCATGCCGCTTGCCACGTAGCCCGACCATGTGATCGCGCCCGAAATCGAGAGATCAAACATAATGGAAAGCGCAACGGCTAAGAGTGCGCAGATGGTGACCACGAACAAAATGCCGCGGCGGTTAAATTCCTCGCTCTCAAAATCCTTTTTGGGGTAGGTGGGAGCGGCTCCCTTGATCGGAATATCGGGATGATAGACGCGCGTGCTGCACACGGGGCAGGTGGTTTGCCCGTCGGTCAGCTCCACGCCGCATTTGATACAGAACATGGATGCATACCTCCTTACTCTCTGGTATTGCTTTGCGCCAGCACGTGAATGCCGCGCTCGCGCAGCACGTCGTAGAGGTGTCGCTCCAAGAGCGGCTTCTCGGTGTTGCGCGTGATATTGAACATCATCTGTCCCTTGTAGGTGATCAGAGACGTGTTGTAGCGTTGGCTTCTCTGCGTGCCCAGCACGAAATCCAGGCGATCCACGTACGCTTCAAACTCGGGCGGCATGCGGTGCACGCCAAGGTTGGAGAAGGTGTAGCAGGATTTGCGCTCGCCCACCGCGCGGTATACGCCACTCATGACGATGTTCTTGATAAACAGCGGGGCGGCACGGATGAGCAGGTTTTTCTCGCTGGAAACGTTGGATGCAATAATGGCAGCCATGCGTCTGGGGGTGATCTGCAGCTTCATCTGGTGCTGCACGCTCTGGCAGAGCTCGGGGAAGGTGTAATCGCCGTACTTGGTCTCCACGCCGGGAATGGTGTAGAGAATAAAGTTTCGCAGCGTCTTGGAGGGGAAGATGGAGCGCAGGTTGACCGGTACAAAGATCTTGACCGGCTTGTGCTTGGCTTGGTTGGGGATCTGCTGCTTTTGCAGGCGATCGGTCGCCTGAATCAGCGCGGCGGTCAGGTAGGCGGTCACGGTCACGCCCTGCTCCTTTGCCAAGAGGCGCACCTGCTCGGCGTCAAGCAGGAAGGTGGTGTTGGTGCGGAAGCCGTCGATCTCGCGCGCGCCGCGAATGGAATAGGCGTCGCTGTCCTTACGCGGATATTCGTGCTTGCCCGCGTACTTGAAAAAGCTGTCCTCCAGCTCGGCAGGGTCGGGCTCCTCCAAGCGATCCAGCACGCCGTTTCCGTGCGGCACCTTCACGCCGTATTTTTGGTAAATATACTCGGCGACCAAGGTCTTCAGGAACACAAGTCCGCCGTTGCCGTCGGTCAGCGAGTGGAAAAATTCCACCGCAATGCGCTTTTCGTATACGATCACGCGGAAGGCGCATTTGC
>JAZRQR010000126.1:0-1166 GCA_045650025.1 Eubacteriales bacterium | reverse complement strand
GTGGTGTCCGAAAAGCACGCGGGCTTTGTGGTCAATGACGGCGGCGCAACGGCTGCCGACGTGCTGGCGTTGGTCGAGCAGATCAAGCAGCGCGTTTATGCGCAGTCCGGCGTTGCATTGGAATGTGAATTTGAGTACATAGAGGAGTAAGCATGTCGTTTTCCGAACAGGTAAAAGAGGAGCTGCAAACCTTGCAGATCAAGCCCATGTGCTGCCGCAAGGCGTATCTTTTGGGGCTGATGGTGGGCGCGCAGATCGATGGTGAGCGCATTTCCTTCCGTTTGCCCACGGCATTTGCTGAGCATGCCATGGCAGAGGTCAAGCGTCACTTTGGCAGAGAGGCGGCATCCCGTCCCTACGCACAGGGCAGGGCAAGCGGTACTGAGCTGAGCTTTGCGTCCGCCAAGTGTGCTGCGCAGATCTCTGCGTGGGACGAGGGCGAGTGTGCCGATTTTTCCGCCGTTTGCAAGTGTGCGCAATGCGTTCCCGCCTTTTTGCGCGGTGCGTTTTGCGCTTCGGGCACTGTGTCCGATCCCGCTACGGGTTCGCATTTGGAGATCAAATGCGTCACCTCTGCGCGAGCCATGGGCTTGCAAGCCATGCTTGCCGAGCAGGGCGTGACCATGGGACTTGTGTCGCGCGGTAAAACGGTTGGCGTATATATCAAAAACAGCCAGGGCGTTGAGGACGTGCTGACCATTTTCGGCAGCAGCACCATGGTCTTTGAGCTACTCAACAAAAAGATCGAGCGAGAGATCCGCGGTAACGAGAACCGCGTGACCAACTGTGACACGGGCAATATCAGCAAATACGTTGCCGCCGCACTTAAGCAAAACGCGGCAATCGAAAAGCTGGAGCGTTTTGGCGAGCTGGAAAAGCTGCCCGACGCGCTGCGCGAGACAGCTATGCTGCGCTTGCGTCATCAAAACGTGTCGCTGGGTGAGCTTGCCGAGCTGCACGTGCCCCCCATTTCCAAATCGGGGCTCAACCATAGATTACAAAAGCTGATCGATTTGGCAAGTGAGTTGCCCGATTGACAGAAAGGAGGTGCCGTATGGCACAAAACGAATTTGTGCATCTGCATTTGCACAGTGAATACAGTCTGCTGGACGGTGCCTGCCGCATTCAGGATATCCCCGCGCGTGCCGCCGAGTGCGGTCATCACG
>JAZRQR010000125.1:0-3350 GCA_045650025.1 Eubacteriales bacterium | reverse complement strand
TGCTAAGTTCATTAAGGACTAATTTTCACACAAAAAAACGAGCGTGCCTTGGCACGAGCGTTTTTTATTTTGCGTTACGCCTCGGGAGGCGCAATGAAGAATGCACATGCAGGGTTGCCGTAGCTGTTGCACAGGTTGATCTGGTTGCCGAAGAAGTTATCCGCAGCACCGTTGTATACAACGCCGTTCTTCATGCTTGCAGAGCAGGTCACCGTGATCTGATTGGGTGCGGTGATCTCTGCCTTAATGGTCGAGCCCTTCTTGTTATTGATGGTATACGAGCTTCTCATAAAGGTAAAGCCCTTGACCTCGGTACCCCCGTCTGTGGTCTTGAGTCCCTCACCCACGTTGGTAAAGGTCAGTACGACCGTCTTGCGATCCTCGGAGAATTCTGCCTTTTCAAGAATCGGGCCGGTAGCCGTTTCCAACGTGCCTGCGTCGCCGCGTACCGCTGCAGCCAGCTTGGCAAGTCTCTGTCCCTGACCGAACTTGCAGTCGGGGTGCAGGTTGTTAAAGTAGGTCTGATCATCCCACAAATCGCTGGAAACCGATACGTAGCTGTTGGGCAGCGTCTGCGGAATTGCACCCACAACAGAACGGATCAGCGCAAGATCCATGTAGTGCCAGGTGCCGTTAAAGCCTGAGGGCTTATCGTAAATGGAGGGGAATTCTACAATATAAACCGCAAAGTCGGGGTTGGTAACGTTATGCGTGGAGCGCATGTAGGTCATCAGCGCGTTGAAGCGCTCAATGAAATCCTCTGCCCACTGCTTCAAGAAGTCACTCTCACCCTGATACCAGACCACGCCTGCCATTGCATACTTTTCAAACGGATACATGTAGTGGTTGTACATGTATCTTGCCCAGGTCGCGTTGACGCCCTCGGGAACGTAAATGCCGTTTTGGAGGGTATCGCTGCCCAGCGCATCTGCCACCTCGTTGGGCAGGAAAGATCCCAAGGGCTGACCGTTACCGTCGATCTCGATAATACCAACGGGAACCTTACCATCGGTCATCTGTACCAGATTCCATGCAAAGCAGTAACCGACTGCAGTAAAGCGGTTGACCGCTGCAGGACCGGGCTTTTCCCAGGTGCGGTTGTGGACAACGTCCTCGCAAACCTCGGTCGTACCTCTCTTGGGGTAGCCCTGTGCCTCGCCCTCGTTGAGCGTATTGTAGTGCAGACGGATGGGCAGATTTTCGTCCATCATGTTCGCACCGTAATTCTTCGTGTCGGTATTGGATGCGTACAGGTAATTCTGGAAGGTATACGCCACGTTGGACTGACCGATGACCATGTAAACGTCACCTACCAGCACGTCGTCAAACTTGACTTCCTTGGTGTCGGTATAGATCTTCATGGAGTTGCCCATGTCAGCACAAGCAGCCAGCTTTGCACCAAACTGCAGCGTCCATTCGCCGTTCTCGATCAGGGTCTCGGCAAACATGCCCATGAATTCGCCCGAGATCTTCTTGCCGTTCTCGGACTCGGGTGCCCAGCCCCAAACGCGCAGCTTCTCACCGCGCTGTACCACCATATCCGAGGTGAATACCTTAGCTACGGTAAAGTCTGCCGCATATGCAGCATCCAGGGTCTCGCCGATCATCACGTCAGGCTCTTCGGTGGTCACTTCCTCTGTGGTCTCTTCCTCAGTCGTCTCTTCCAAGGTCGTCTCTTCCAAGGTCGTCTCTGCGTTGTCCTCTGCAGGCTCGGTAGTCTCTGCTTCGGTGGTCACGTCCTCGGTTGTGCCGCCGTTGCAGGCAACCGCACCCATGACCATCACGCCGCAAAGCAGCAGCAAAAGGGTTCTGAAAGATAATTTCATGGTGTTTCTCCTTTTATGTATATTTTTTTACGTTCTGTGGATGCGAACCAAGGTAGCAACGCCCTGCGCCATAGCGGCGCACAAGGCATCGATCTCCGCCTCGGTATTGGAAGGACAAAGGCTGACGCGCATGCTGCAATCCGCTTGCTGTGCGGTCACGCCGAACGCGGCAAGCGCACGCGAGGTAGCCTTGCCGTGCGAAGCACATGCAGAACCGCTGGAAATGCAGATCCCGCGCTCCGAGAGGTGATTGAGCATGGTCTCGCTCTTAATATCGGGCAAGGTCAGGTTTACCACGTGCGGTGCACGGTTTCCCTGCGGCAGATTGAGCGTGATCTCCCCAATCTCGGAAAGCTTTTTTTCCAGATAGGTGCGCAGCTGCGTCATGCGGATCAGATCCGCGCGCAGATTGCTTTGCGCCTGCGCTGCCGCCGCGCCAAAGCCGGCAATGCCGATGACGTTTTCGGTGCCCGAGCGCATTCCCTGCTCCTGACCGCCACCGAAAATGATGGGGATCAGCTTTTTTGCCCTGGTGATCTCGGCGCTGACGTACAGCGCGCCCACACCCTTGGGACCGTGGATCTTATGTGCGCTGACCGAAACCAGATCCGCGCCAATGGCGGCGGGAGAAAAAATAGTCTTCATAAATCCCTGCACCGCATCGCAATGCGTCACGGCGTTGGGGGCTACGCGCTTGGTCAGCGCAAACAACGATTTCAGGTCGTATAAAGCGCCCGTTTCGTTATTGACCATCATGGCAGTGACCAGCACGGTATTCTTATCTATCGCCTTTTGCGCAAATTCCATGTCCAGAACACCCTGACGCGTAGGAATGCGCACGATCTCAAAGCCCTTCTTTTCCAGCTCCAGCAAGGTTTTTTCAACCGAGGAATGCTCGCCCTCGGTGGTCACGATGCGGTTACCGGTTTTGCGCTCCTTGGCATACACGCTGCCAAGAATGGCAAGGTTGTTGGCTTCGGTTCCCGAAGCGGTAAAATAAATCTGCCCTGCACCGTTTCGCACGCCCAGCGCGGCTGTAACCTGCTCGCGTGCTTTTTTGAGCATGTGCTCTGCCTCCAGGCCCGCTGCGTGAAGCGAGGAGGGATTGCCATAGCACTCCATGGCTTGCAGCATGGCTTGCTTGGCGGCATCGCACAAGGCGGTGGTGGCGCTGTTATCAAGATAAATTCTGCTCATATCAACGGAAGGTAAAGCTATCCAGCATAGCCGCATAATCGCCTGCATACTGCGTAAAGCTGCCGTCCGAGGCAAGCGCGGTATAGGTGATGCAGTAGATCAGGCTGGCATGCACGATCACGGTTTGCTTGTATTGGTAGGTCTTGCCGCCAATCGTTCCCTCAAAGGTATAGGTCTTTGCGTTCTTGGTGTCCTTCTGCACGCCAATGGCCGCCTCGATCACCTCGTCGGATACCTGCAGCGTATCAAACACCGCCTCGTATTCGGGCAGGGCATAGCCCTGCCAGTAAGCATCCACGCTCATTTGCTCGTTGGAGGGCACGTACA
>JAZRQR010000124.1:0-13469 GCA_045650025.1 Eubacteriales bacterium | reverse complement strand
AATGTCGCCGTCCTCGTTGTCCACAACGATCAGGCCCTTATCGGAAAACAGGAAGCTGACGCTACCGGTGGTTCCCAGGTTGCCGTGGTACTTGGAGAATGCTGCACGCACGTTGCCTACGGTACGGTTACGGTTATCGGTTGCCGCTCTGACGATAACGGCTACGCCTGCGGGACCGTAGCCCTCGTAGGTGATTTCTTCAAAGTTATCGCCGCCTGCGCCCAGTGCCTTTTCAATGCTTCTCTTGATGTTATCGTTGGGCACGTTGTTTGCCTTTGCCTTTGCGATCAGATCTCTGAGCTTGGAGTTGTTGTTGGGGTCGCCGCCGCCAGCCTTTACAGCAACTGCGATTTCCTTACCGATCTGGGTAAAGATCTTACCCTTAGCGGCATCGGTCTTTTCCTTCTTGTGCTTAATATTAGCCCATTTGCTATGTCCGGACATGTTTATTTACCTCACTTGTGTGTTAAATTTTTTCGGTTTTCTTAAGGCAGATCATCTCAAACGCGCTGCCAAGCACGTGCTTGGTTGCCAGCGTGAGTGCAATTCTGGTCTGCTTGACCGTCTCATCGCTCTCGGAGAGGATGCGACAGTTATGATAGAAGCGGTTGAACGCCACGGCAACGTCCAGAATGAATCTGGTAATGACCGAGGGCTCATAGTCACGCAGCGCCATGAGCACCTTTTCCTCGTAGGTGGCGAGCACCTTGAGAAGTGCCTGCTCCTCGGGAGCGGTGATCACGAACTCCGCAGCTTTGCTCTCGCCTGCCTTTTCCAGCACCGAGCAAGCACGTGCGTAGGTGTACTGCACGTAAGGACCGGTGTTGCCGTCAAAGGAAAGCGCATCGTCCATATTGAAGTCGATGTCCTTGATACGGTTGTTGGTCAGGTAATAGAAGACGATCGCGCCAACGCCCACAGCCTCAGCAACGTCTGCTCTGCCCTTCATTTCGGGATTCTTTTCTTCCATGATCTCGGTCACCTTATCAATTGCCGCGCCGAACAAGTCACGCAGAAGCACCACGTTACCGGTTCTGGTTGCCAACTTTGCACCGCCGATGCTGACCGTGCCGTAAGGTACGTGTACCAGCTGATCATGCCAATCGTAGCCCATCAGCTCCACGACCTTGAACCACTGCTTGAAGTGCAGGATCTGCTGGGTACTGGTAACGTAAATGCACTTATCAAAGTGATAGTTTTCCTTACGGTACACCGCAGCCGCAATGTCACGGGTGGGATACAAGGTACTGCCGTCACGCTTGAGGATCAGGCAAGGAGGCATGCCGTGCTCGTCCAGATCCACGATGGATGCGCCGTCATCCAGCTTGAGCAGACCCATATCGCGCAGCTTTTGCACCTGCGCGGGCATTTTATCGGTATAGAACGACTCGCCAAGGTAGCTGTCAAAGGTAATGCCCAGCTGCTTGTAGGTCTTTTCGTATTCCTCCAGACTGATCTGGATAAACCACTTCCAGAGTGCGAGATTCTGCTCGTCGCCCATCTCCATCTTGTGGAACTCGGCGCGTGCAGCGTCTGCCAGCTCGGTCTTGCCCTGCTCCTTTTCCTCGGTAATGGCGTTATTGATCTTGACGTACAGCTCAACCAGCGTGTCGATGCCGCCCTCTTCCACCATTTCCTTGCTACCCCAGGTGTTATACGCCAGGATCAGCTTACCAAACTGGGTGCCCCAGTCGCCAAGGTAGTTGATGCCGTAGCAATCGTAGCCTGCAAACTCGTGCATCTTCTTGAGCGCGTGACCGATCACAGTGGTGCCCAGATGTCCGATGTGGAAGGGCTTTGCAACGTTGGGTGAGGAATAGTCCAGCACGACCTTTTTGCCGCAGCCGATATTGGGTGCGCCGTAGCGCTCCTTCTTTTCCAGCACCTCGGCAAGCACCTGATTTACCAGGTACGTGGGAGAAATGCGGATATTGAGGTAGCCGTTGACTGCCTCTGCGCTTTCCACGCAAGCGCAGTTCATGCCGTCCGCCAGAGCCTGTGCGATCATCACAGGTGCGCGGCGCAGAGACTTGGAAAGCTTAAAGCAAGGCAACGCCAGGTCGCCCATGCTCGCATCGGGCGGGTACTCCAGCATAGCAGCCAGATCGTCCACCGTCAGCTCTGCAGCGGGATTGATGCCAAGCACGCTGCTGTGCACGTTTTGTGCGATAAGTTGTTTGATTTTCAGCATAGTATTTATCTTGATCCTTCAAAAATATTTTTCACAATTTGTTATTATAACACATCATGCGCGTAAATGCAACAGAAAATTGCAATTATTCGCGATCCTTTGTGCAAAGCATATCCCTTGCTGCCTGCATTTGCGCCTCGGTCACCTTAATGCCGCCCAAAATGCGTGCGATCTCGGCAACGCGCTGCTCGTCTGCCAGCTCGGACACCGAGGTAAAGGCGCGTCCGTCGCGCTCCTGCTTGTAGATATGCAGATGCTGTTCACCCAGCGACGCAACCTGCGCCGAGTGAGTAATGCAAAGGATCTGCTGATTTTGCGCCATATCGGCAAGGCGAATGCCGATCTTGCGCGAGGTCTTGCCCGAAATACCGGTATCCACCTCGTCGTACACCGTGGTGGGCACGCCGTCCTTTTGGTTCATGACGCACTTGATTGCCAGCATGATACGGGAAAGCTCACCACCCGATGCAATGCGCACCATGGAGGAAAGCGGTTCGCCGGGGTTGGTGGCGATCATAAACTCCACACGGTCAATGCCGCCCGCCGTCAGCTCGCTCTCGCGCACAAGTCCGATGCGGAACCGTACGCCTGCCATATCCAGGTAGGAAAGCTGCTCGGCGATCTGCTCGGCAGCGCGCTGCGCCGCCTGTGCGCGAACTGCGGACATCTGCTCGGCAATTGCCAGTGCCTTTGCGTGTGCTTCGGTGATCTCGGCGTCGTACTGCTCGCAAAGCTGATCCGATTGTTCCAGCTGATCCAATCGCTCGCGGGCATTCTCCAAGAATTCGATGGCTGCTTCTACGCTGCCGCCGTACTTGCGCTTGATCTTGGAAATGGCTTGCAGCCTGTCCTCGATCTTGTCAAGCATTGCCACGGGATCGTCATCCAGATCCTCGGCATACGCCGCAATGCGGTCCGAAAGGTCACGTGCGCGGTAGGAAAGGTCGATCAGCTCCTCGGCAACCGCTGCCGCATCCGGCACGTACGCCGCAAGCGCGTTCATGGAAGCCGCGCTGCGCTCGAGCAAGTAGCTTACAGAGCCGTTTGAGCCTGCTTCGGTGAGCAATTTGGTGGAAAAACGCACCTGCTTTTGCACCTTTTCGGTATTTTGCAGCTTGTTGCGCTTCTCAATCAGAGCTTCCTCCTCCCCTGCCTTGAGCTTCAGAGAAGCAATGTCATTGATCTGATAGGTCAGCATTTCCACCGTGCGCAACCGCTCACCCGCATCGCGAATGAGGGCATCGCGCTTATCACAAAGCGCGCGCCAGGTGGCATAGTGCTCGGCATACGCGCTCTTTTGCGCATCCAATTGCGCATACGCATCCAGCATTTCCAAATGATAGGAAAGCTCGGAGAGCTTGCGGTTATCATCCTGTCCGTGGATCGAGATCAGGTGCGTGCCCGCATCGCGCAGCATGGAAAGCGTGGCTGACCTGCCGTTGATGCGTGCGGTGCTTTTGCCATCCGCGCTCAGCGTACGCTGCAGCACCACCTCGCCCTCGTCACAGGCAATGCCAAGCGCCTCCAGAGCGCTGACCGTATGGGCACCCAGCTCGCGAAAATGCGCGGTAACCGTTGCCATGCTCTGCCCCGAGCGCACCAGCTCGCGGTCACCCTTTGCGCCGCAAACCAGCAAAATGCTATCCACGATCACGCTCTTACCCGCGCCGGTTTGTCCCGTCATAACACAAAAGCCGCGCGCAAACGAGATATCCGCCGAGGATATGACCGCAATGTTTTCAATATGCAGATTGTAAAGCATGGTATTCTTTACTGTCCTCTGATAATTTCCTTAATTCTTGTGTTGAGGTCGGCAGCAGCCTCTGCGGTGCGTGCCACAACGAGAATGGTGTCGTCACCCGCCACGCAGCCCAGAATGACCTGCAGCTGGAGATTATCAATACCAACCGCAACCGCCTGCGCCATACCCGGGAAGGTTTTGATGACGACGGTGTTGATTGCATAATCCACCGAGGTGATCGACTCTGCCAGCGCATGGCTGAACTTGAAGCTGCCGATGCTCTCGTTATTCTTGGGCAGCTCATAGCGGTAAGAGCCTCTTTCGCTCATCACCTTGGTCAGCTTAAGCTCGCGGATATCGCGCGAAACGGTTGCCTGCGTGACCTCATAGCCCAGCTTGCGCAGATGCTCAATCAGCTCGTCCTGCGTTTCCACCTCGTGCTTTTCCACGATCTCTATAATCTTTTCATGTCTGTTCTTTTTCATATCTATGCTCCGTTTCGATTATTCGTTTTCGGTCATCTTCTGGCGCAGCTTTTTGTAGAAGCCGCAATTCTTGAGTCGTACAAGATGCGTCTGCAAGGGAGATTTGCTGATGCGCACCACGTCGCCCTTGTACATTTCATAGTTGGTTCTGCCATCTACGGTCAGATACAGCATCTTTTCTCGCTGGCAGATGTTCTTGATTTCCAGCACCGAGGTGTCCGGGAAAATCATGGGGCGAGCCGCAAGCGAATGCGGACAAATGGGAGTGACGCAGAAGCAGGAAACGCGGGGATCCACGATCGAGCCGCCTGCCGACATAGAATAAGCAGTAGAACCGGTGGGAGTTGCCACGATCAAGCCGTCTGCGCGGTAGGAGGTAACGGTGGTGCCGCCCTCCGAGAGTTCCAGATCCACGATACGTGCGATCGAGCCGTTGGAGATTGAGGCATCGTTGAGCGCGTAACAGCAGGAGCGCAGGTTGCCCTTGGCGCCAATCAGCTCCACGTTGAGCATCGAGCGCGTTTCCAAGGTATATCCGTCCGGCTCAAACAGCTTATCCAGCTCAGCCAGCTCGCGCAGCTCCAGCTCTGCCATAAAGCCCAGTCTGCCAAGATTGATGCCCAGAATGGGTGTGCCGCGCGTTGCGGAACGACGCGCAGCCTCCAGGATGGTACCGTCACCGCCCAGAACCACGATCAGATCCGCCGTAGCGTACACCTCGTCAATCGGCAGCAGCAGAAATTCCGCCTTGCCCTGCGCCATTTTCACAAAGCGCTCACGGTTATACACCGCAGCCGTGACCGTGCAGCCGTGCGTGATCAGGCGCTCGGCAACCGCAATGGCGGCATACGCCTTTTCGGTAATATTGTAATTTGTAATAATCGCTACTCGTTTCATGAAAATGCCTACTTTCCTTCGGATGCAAACAGCATCTGTACGGCTTGCTGCCGCGCAAACGTGCCTTGCTCTCCTTTGATATAATATGCAAGATATTCAATATTGCCGTCGCCTCCGCTGATAGGCGAGGTGGTCAGACCGCAAAGCTGCAGTCCTGCCAGCTGCGCAGCATCCAGCACGCGCTCCACCGCTGCCCTGCGGTGCTTGGCGTTTTTGACAATGCCGTGCTTATCCAGCGCAGATCTGCCCGCCTCAAACTGCGGCTTGATCAAGCCTACGTAAACGCCGCCGTCGCGCAAAAGGCTTGCCACGGTAGGCAAAATCAGCGTTTGCGAAATAAAGGAAACGTCCATGACCACAATATCCACTAGACCGCCCAGATCCCCGGGCTGCAGATAGCGCGCATTGACACCCTCCATGCAGCACACTCTCTCGTCCAGCATCAGGTCGGGATCCAGCTGATCCCTGCCCGAATCGATGGCGTACACGTGCGCCGCTCCCGCCTGCAGCAAGCAATCGGTAAAGCCGCCCGTGGAGGCACCAATGTCGGCTGCGCGCATGCCGCGCACGTCAATACCAAAGGTGCGAAGTGCACCCTCCAGCTTGACACCGCCACGGCTGACGTAGCGCTCACGCTCCAAAATTTCCACGTTGTGCTCCCCCTGTGCAATATCCTGCGAGGGCTTTGCAACCGGCACGCCGTCAATCAGCGCGTGCCCTTCTTCTATGTATTTTCTTGCGGCGGTACGGCTTTTGACGTAGCCGTTCTCCACAAGGTAAAGGTCTGCTCTCATCGTTTAAGCTCCGGCGCGCAGCAACGCAATGCTCTGAGAAAATGCCGGAACCGCCTTGAGCGCAAACGGCACGACCACGCCCACAAGACAGCCTGCCCACACCTGCAAGGGGGTATGTCCTACCAGCTCCTTAAGGCGCTTTTCTCTGTTTTCGTTATTTTCTGCGTTGATCACGTCGATTACCAGCTTATTGATAATGGCTGCCTGCTTGCTGACCTCACGGCGTACGCCCATGGCATCCTTGATGACGATCATGGCAAGCACGCCCGCAATGGCAAACTCAAACGAGGCGGGTGTATACACGATTGCCGACGCAACCGCCACCGCCATAACGGCTGCCGAGTGCGAGCTGGGCATACCGCCCGTGCCGAACAAGGCATCCAGCAAATTGAATTTTTTCTTTCTGTTACGGAATCTGCCCGTAAATATCTTTAAGATCTGCGCGGTAAACCAACCGCTGGCAGCACTCATCACAATATAATTGGTAAACAACTGCTTGAAAATCGGCATGTTTTACACTCCTTTTGCAGCATCAGTAGCTTCTGTTCATCAAATATTTGGCAAGCTCGATCAAGCCCTCGCTGTGCGCAAGCGGCGCTATGGCATCGATCGCGCTCTCGGTCAGGCGCTTGGCATACGCCCGGGCGCCCTCTACGTCATAAAAACGCATAAAGGTGGTCTTCTGATCTCTTGCATCACTTCCCACGCTCTTGCCCATCACCTCGGCAGTCTGCGTGACGTCCAGCACGTCGTCCAGCACCTGGAATGCAAGTCCGATGCCCTGCGCATAAGCAATCAGCGCCTGCATGCGCGCGTCAGACGCATCCAGCTCTGCCGCATGGCAGCCAAGACGCACGGCGGCTTCGATCAAAGCGCCGGTCTTGCCGCGATGCAGCGCCAGCAGCTCCTGCTCACTCAGCGCGTTCTTTTCGCCAAACATGTCAATGACCTGCCCCTTGACCATGCCAAAGCTGCCCGCGCCACGCGAGAGTGCCAGGGCGGCATCTGCGCGGCTCTGCGCGCTTGCATAGGGACAAGACAGGATCACGCCAAACGCATCGGTCAGAAGTCCGTCGCCTGCCAGAATGGCAATGTCCTCCCCAAACACCTTATGATTGGTGGGTCTGCCGCGGCGCAGATCGTCGTCGTCCATGCACGGCAGGTCGTCGTGGATAAGCGAATAGGTATGTACCATCTCCACCGCTGCGGCATAATCCAGCGCAATGCGCGCGTCCCCTGCCAGCATACGGGCAGTTTCCATGACTAACGTGGGGCGGATGCGCTTGCCGCCAGCCAAAAGGCTATAGTTTTGCGCCTCGTACAACACGCGGCAGGTGCGATCCCCCTCGGGATACAGCTGCGCAAGCCGTGCTTGTACGGCTTCTGCGTCGTCTATCCAAAATGCTCGGCTCACGCTCTTCCCTCCTTTACGCGTCGTCCTCGGTGACAAAGTCTACCGCTACGATCTCACCCTGCGCATTCTGCTGCAGGATCTTGATCTTTCTTTGTGCATCGTCCAGCTCTGCAGTCAGGCGGCGCACGATGCCAACGCCCTCCTCGTATAATGCCAGCGACTCGGCAAGCGGAATCTTATCGCCTTCCATGGTGCGAATGATCTGCTCAAGTCTTGCCAGCGCCTGCTCGTAGCTCAATTTCTGTTCCATAATTGCTCCTTTTCGACCGCCTGAACGGTAGCGTGCACCGCTCCGTCGGCAAATCGCACGGTCATATCCTCCCCGGGGACAAATGCCTCTGCCGAGGTCGTTACCTCGCCGCATGCGTTTTGCGCCACGGCATAGCCTCTTTGCAGCACCGCAAGCGGACTGAGTGCCTGCAGCTTTCCTGCCGCTGCGGCGATCTCGCGGGCGCGTCGCTCGCCCATCTGCTGCCCTGCGTTCTGCAGTCTGATCCAAAGCTCATCCACGCGCATCTGTCGCTCCTCCAGTACCGTAACCGGAGAGCGCAGGGCGCGCGAGGCAGCCAAGGCTTGCAGCGTTTGTCTTCTTGCCTGCACCCCTGCCTGTGCCAGAGCGCCCACGCGTGCAAGGCGCGCGCGCAGCTCGGCTTTCATTGCCTCGCGGTCGGGAAAGACCAGCTCGGCAGCCGCGCTGGGAGTAGGAGCGCGCAGGTCTGCGACAAAGTCGCATATGGTAAAATCGGTCTCATGCCCCACGGCGGAAATGACGGGGATCTCGCTCTGTGCGATCTCGCGTGCCAGCCGCTCGTCGTTAAACGCCCAAAGATCCTCGATCGAGCCGCCTCCGCGCCCGATGATGATAACGTCCACGTTGCGTGCGCGGTTGAAATAGCGAATGCCGCCCGCCAGATATGCTGCCGCCTGCTCCCCTTGCACAAGCGAGGGGAAAATGAGCAGCTCGCCCTGCGGATAGCGGCGTCCCGTAACGTTGATCATATCGCGAATGGCAGCGCCCGTGGGCGAAGTGATAATGCCGACACGGCGCGGCAGCGCAGGGATCGGCTTTTTGCGCTCGGGGGCAAACAACCCCTCTGCCTGCAATCTTGCCTTGCATTGCTCAAATGCAAGATAGAGACTGCCAAAGCCCTCTGCCTCCATGGCGTCGGCGTAGAACTGATACTGTCCGCCTGCCACGTAAGCAGACACTCTGCCGTGCAAAAGCACCTTCATGCCGTCGCGCGGCTCAAACTGTAGCCTTGCGGCGTACGATTTGAACATGACCACGCGCACGGTCGCCCCTGCATCCTTGACCGAGAAATACATATGCCCGGTCCTGTATTGATTGGTGAAATTGGAGATCTCACCCTTGATCCAGATATCCGAGAGCACCGCGTTGCCGTCCAGCAGCATTTTGACGTACTCATTAAGCTGGGTCACCGAAAAAAACTGCCGAGCGTCCTGCATTGCGTTACTCTCCCTTCATAAACTGATTACGGCACAAAAGGCTGGTGCCGGCGGCATTGTCCGCAGAGAATGCGGGCGTGCCGAAATACGCATGGAACTTGCGCTCCAGGCGTTCGCGGATGCGGCAGTTGCTCATGACGCCGCCCGCATAAAGCACGGGCATTCTGCCGTGCTCGGTGAGAATATTCTCGGTCATCTGCGAGAGCGTTTGCGCCACAAAATCCAGGGTGTACGCACTGACCAAGGCTTTGTTGCCGGTCATGTTGTACAGCTTGAGCGCAAGATTTTCGAGTCCCGACAGATTACACACGCTGCCCTTGACGCTGACGCGCGGCTTGGGGATCTTGCCCGTTGCCTCGGCTGCCAGCAGCTCCAGCGCTCTGCCGCAGGGGAACGAAAGCCCCATGGCAACGCCGATGCGGTCAATTGCCTGACCCGCATTCAGGTCAGCCGTCTCGCCCACCAGCGCAACGCTTGCAATGCTGCCGTTCTCGGGTGTGACCAGCACCGCCTCGGTGGTGCCGCCCGATACGTGGAACGCAAGGAACTTGTCCTGCATCAGTCGCTCCAGCTGCCCCGATGCGTACGCCGCCGCCATGATGTGTCCGCACTGATGCGAGAATGCATACAGCGGCACGCCTGCAGCCGCAGCAAAGGCGGTTGCAGCCGTTTTACCTGCCAAAAAGCAAGGCATATACGAATCCTTAGCATCACGCGGATACGCGGAATACCCTACCGCAGCCACGGTGTAGTCCGCGGTGACGGCGCGCAGCTGCTCGCAAACGTCGGGCAGGTTTTTCAGGTGCGCAAACACCGCGTCACTCTGCCGCAAACCGCACGCACCTGCCTCCACGGGCAACGGACTTTTGATATTGGCAACCACTTCCCCCTCGGCAGTACAGACCGCCGCAGAGGTGGTATAGTTGCTGGTATCAAAGCCGACAAAGCAAATGGGCTTAGTTTGCGTCATACTCTGCCTTAATGCCGTTGAGCACGCCGTTGACAAAGCCGCGTGCCTTTTCATCGTCAAATTTCTTGGAAAGCTCGATTGCCTCGTTGATGGCAACTGCAGCGGGTACGTCCTTGACATTCGCCATTTCGTACACGCACAGACGAATGACCGCACGCGACACGCGGGTCAGTCTGGTCACCTTCCAGCCGTTGGAGTGACGCTCGATAGTAGCGTCGATCTCATCCTGGGCGTTGCATACACCAAAGAAGGTGTCCTTGACGTAATCACCCTCGGGCTCGCCGTTCTGCTCGCACCAGGTTGCATACACCTCTTCGGGGGTCTCGTCACGTCTGAAATCTCTTTCGAAAAGCAGACCGAATACTGCTTCTCTTTGCATTTTTCTACTCATTTGTGCCATAATTGTTTCCTTTCGCACTCTATGGGCAATAATTAGTCATTATAAAGTATATTATACACCCGCGCGCGCAAAAAGTCAACACAAAAATGTATATTTTTCTGCATAAAGTGTATACTTTTCATTCACTGCAGGCAAACGCGCGCATTCTCCTTCCGATCCCCCCATCTTGACAAATCATTCTATTTATGGTAACATATTATGGTAACATATTAAAGATGAATTTATTAATCCGGTTAAGGGGTGATACCATGAAAAAAGCGTTTACATCGATCCTTGTAGCTGTCATCTTAACGTTATGCGCGCCGTACCTGCTCTGCACCGAGGCGTTTGCAGCCACGGACCGGACGGATCAGTACGGCATAGTGCCCTTGTCCGAACAAGAGGCAGCAGCTTACGCGTCCGAGATCACGTTTTCCGCCATCAATAATCCTGTGACCACCATGCCGATCTCCTGCTTTGATATCAGCAGCGACGGATTGATCGCCGTTTGCTTTACAAGCGTTTCCAGCAACATCATTTGCGTGTATTCCGAGGATTTTACGTACCTGTACGGATTTTCTTTATACAGCGCAGGCTCTGTCGGTGTTTCCTGGATCAAGGACGAATTAAACGTATATTTTGTTCGCAGCGGCATTTTGGTAACCGTAGATGAACAGGCAAACATCACCGGGATCTCCGGCTTTTCCGACCCCGTGCAAAGCAACCGGTTTTACCTGAATGAGATACTTGTGACGACGCGTACGTTTGAAGGCAAGCAGTACAAGCTGGACAACCCCGGCATCCAAAAGCTGACCAATCATGACTACGCGCGACTGACCGTGCAGGACAGCACGGGAGAGGTGCGCGTCTTATACGGAGACAGCGCTTTCCCGTCTGAGATCGTGATGGTTCTGCTCGTTTCGGCTGTGATCATGACGGTCGCGATCGTCTTAAGGATCGTGCTGGTAAAGAGAAAACGCGCAAAAGCAAAGGCGCAGTAAGCCAAATCCATATACACCATGCCCCGGGGTGAGCGAATGCTCGCCCCGGGGCATTTTTCCATGTAAAGGTTTCGTGAATTTTTGTGTGCGGTCTTGCATTTTTGGGGGAAATATGGTAAAGTATAAGTATCTATGATATAAAGAGGACCCGACATGAAAATCAAGGCTTTGCTCAAAGCATTTCTCATACACACCTGCATTTACTCCACCGCTTTATTCAGCGCGGCAATGCTGTTTTGCCTGCTTGGCGGCATGACCTCGTTTGCCACCGCGTCATACTTTCTGATCCTTGCATTCTGCGCGTTTTTCGCAGCGGCAAACGTACTGTTTACGCATGCCAAGTGCTCCACGTTCTGGCGTGTGGTGCTGCATGCGGTGCTGACGCTGGGCGGATTTTACCTGTGCATTCTGCTGCGTTATTCGGATATTGGCACGCCGAGTGAATCCCTGACCGTATTCACCGTGCTTTCCACGCTGATCTACGGCATCGGCATGGGCACCTTCCTTGCCGTGCGCCACGCCAAGCAGCGCAAGCTGGAGGCAAAGCGCTACCAAAGCGTATTTTCCGCAACACACGAACAGAAACGGAGATAATCACCGATTATGAATATGGATTCCATGATCAAAATACTGGTCCTTGTCATCGCGCTGCTGCTTCTCTGCACGCTGCTGATGCTGGGCGCCTGGGGCGTTGTTTCGCTTTTGCAGAATGACGCTTCACCCGACTCCCGCCCTGCGGACACCACGCAGGTAGGCTCAAACGATCTGCCCGTCAATTCCACACCCAACACCTCTGCCCTGCTCGGACAAACGGCGGACATGGGGCAGGACTATATTGACAGCATCATTTTCCTTGGCGACTCGACCACCTATCACATGATCAACCGCGCCGTGCTGACGGGCGGCAAGCAGACCAATCAGGTCTGGTCGGGTGCGCTTGGCACTCTGACGCTGGACGGTAACATTCACAAAACCACCATCGTCTACCCCCAGACCGGCACCGAAATGACCATTGCCGAAGCAGCGGCACAGCAAAAGCCCAAGTATATGGTGATCACGCTGGGCGTTAACGGTGTGGCATACGCAACCGAGACGCAGTTCAAGGCATACTACGGCAAGCTGATCGACGCCATCAAGCAAGCAAGCCCCGATACCAAAATTATGCTGCAATCCATCTTCCCCGTTTCCGAGTCCTACGACCAAAAGGGCGGCAAGCTCTGCAACGCCAATATTGACGTAGCCAACGGCTGGATCATGCAGCTGGCTGCTGAGAAGGGCTGCAAGTACCTGGACACCGCATCGGTGCTCAAAAACGACGGCGGCACTATGATCGCACTCTACGATGCAGGCGACGGCATTCACATGACAGCCGACGGCTACAAAGCCATTTTGCAATATATCCGCACGCACGGATACAACCAATAAATCATAAGGAGAACACCCATGAAGAAATTGACGTTTGCCGCAGCCCTGCTGCTTTGCCTGAGCCTTTGCATGACCGCTTGCTCCTCCTTTCGCGATGACGTTCCCGTCAGCGACCTGACCACCGCCGTTTTCGGTGCTGTTGCCACCCAGGGCGGCTTTACCGCAGCCGATGCGGATTACGTTTCCTTGGAATTTGCCAATGCAAGCGTGATCGATTCCAACGTTTCGGAATGGATGATCTGCGCTTCCACCTCCTCCCAGACCGTGGATGAGTTCGGTATCTTCCACGTCAAGAACGGCAGCGACGTGGGCGCCGTCAAGGCAGAGGTGCAGGATTACGTCAGCGCCCTGCAGGTCAAGCTGGAGGTATATCTGGACATGTACGATCCCGCTGAGAAGACCAAGCTGGAGAATGCACGCGTGACTGTGTACGGCAATTACGTGGTATACACCATGCTGGACGATGCGGACACCACCGCTTGCCTCTCGGCAATTGAAAACGCGCTTTCCGAAAAGTAATTTATAAAAAGCAAAAGGGCTGAGACATCCAGGCGTGATACTCTTAGCGGAGTATCACGCCAACTCTATTCGCCTGCGGCGAGTGATATTGCTTCGCAGTGATATTCGGCTTACGCCGAGTGATATTCGCTGCGCGAGCTTTTAGGCGAATAGAATATCACTGAAGCCGCAAGGCTTCAATATCAC